>JAFVEP010000001.1 GCA_017475935.1 Alphaproteobacteria bacterium | reverse complement strand
TTTTTCGCTTTGCAAGCGAAAAATAGGGGTGACTTTATCTGTTTAAAAATATTTTTTTTCACATTACCCCCCGCAGCAAAAGTCAAGTGTTTTTTATCAATTAATAAAAAGTCACACCTCCGAGTGTGGAACACACAAGGTCAGGGCATCGTCAATATTAAGAAAATATAGCGCTGCGCAAAGATGAGATTTCTTGACGAAGTGACGCGCAGCGCACTTCGAGAAATGACTGTAAAAAAAGATACGGCGTGCCGTGCGAGCGATGACAATAAAAAAAGATATGTCGCGAAAGGGATGATAATTAAAAAAGCGGCATGTTGTGAAAGGAACGATGATAAAAGTGTGTCGCGAAATGGAGGGTATTATCAGGAAGCATGATGCGCCGATTTGAGAAATACATAATCTTGTTGCTTATGTAATAAAAGTCTTGCGTCGAACACTATATTCGTATATTCCTGAAACAGGAATATATGGAGAAAAAGGATGATTGCAAAATTACGCGGAATAATCGATTCGGTCGCAGAAGATTTTTGTGTGATTGATGTGAACGGAGTCGGTTATTTGGTTTCGGCTTCGGCCAAAACACTCGGAAAATTGACTGTCGGTGCCGAAGCGGTTTTGTTGACGGAAATGGTTGTACGCGAAGACAGTATCTCGTTATTTGGTTTTGCTGATATGTGGGAAAAACAGTGGTTTAATACGCTGACAAAAGTTCAAGGTGTCGGTGCCAAGGTTTGTTTAAGCATCCTTTCCGTGCTTTCTCCGAATCAACTGGCGCAGGCGGTCAATGCGCAGGATAAAACATCATTTTGCCGCGCTTCCGGTGTCGGGCCGAAATTGGCGGCGCGTATTGTGACGGAGCTGAAAGATAAAATCGTAACCATTCCGGTGATCAGTAATAATCCGGATGTCTTAAATGAGGCCGACAATATGGTTATGCCGACGCCGTCGGGCAATACGGAAGACTTCAGTAAAAACGAAGATGTTATTTCGGCACTGGTTAATCTCGGCTATCAACGTTTGGAAGCTTATCGCGCCGTTTCTAAAGCGGCGGCGGAAAATCCGGATGCGGACGTCAGTACATTGATCAGACTCTCGCTCAAAGAATTTGCCAATAAGGAAATTTAATCATGAAAGAAGATGCTAGAATTGTCAGTCCGCAAGCCCGTCCCGAAGATGAACAGATCGGCAATAATCCGGTCAGTTTGCGCCCCGCTTGCTTAGATGATTTTGTCGGTCAGCGGGAAGTCTGTGCTAACTTAAAGGTCTTTATTGAAGCAGCTAAAAAGCGTGGCGAAGCCTTGGATCATGTTTTGTTGTTCGGCCCTCCGGGACTGGGTAAAACAACCTTATCATCCATTGTGGCTAAAGAATTGGGAGTCGGTTTTCGGGCAACTTCGGCGCCGATGATTTCTAAGTCGGGCGATTTGGCCGCTATTTTAACCAACTTGGAACGCAACGATGTTTTGTTTATTGATGAAATTCATCGTCTGAATCCGGCCATTGAGGAAGTTCTATACTCGGCCATGGAAGATTTTCAGCTTGATTTGATTATCGGCGAAGGACCGTCGGCACGCTCGGTGCGTATTGACTTGCAGCCGTTTACACTGGTTGGCGCAACCACACGTTCGGGATTGCTGTCAACGCCGCTTCGGGAACGATTCGGTATTCCGCTGCGCTTGGATTTTTATTCGCATGAGGATTTGCAGAAAATTGTGTTGCGCGGAGCAAAATTGCTGAATATTGAAATTTCGGAAGATGGGGCATTGGAAATTGCCAAACGTTCGCGCGGAACACCGCGTATAGCCGGAAGGCTGCTGCGCAGAGTGCGTGATTTCGGAGCTGTATCCGAGCGGAAAATTATCGATTCGCAAATCTCGGATATGGCACTGAAACGTCTGGATGTTGATGACTTCGGCTTAGATAATTTTGATCGCCGCTACTTGAATTGTATTGTGAAAAATTATGGCGGCGGGCCGGTTGGCGCGGATACTCTGGCGGCGGCGCTTTCTGAAGAACGCGATACCATAGAAGAAGTCGTTGAACCGTTTTTGCTGAAACTCGGCTTTTTGCAAAGAACACCGCGCGGACGTATTATCTCACAGCTCGGTTATAAATATTTAGGCGTGAAAATGCCGGCAAAACAGGTGAAACAGTATGATCTCTTGAATGATGTTGACGGAGAAGGAGAATGATTGGTAAAATTCAAGCGGCGCAGGGCTGTTATGACAATGGTGTGTTTTCTTTTCCGGTGCGGATCTACTATGAAGATACAGATGCCGGCGGGATCGTTTATTATGCAAACTACTTAAAATTTGCCGAAAGAGCCCGTTCGGAGTTTTTGTGCTTTCTCGGCATTGACCAGCAGAAAGATTTAGAGGAAAACGGCAGCGGTTTTGTTGTGCGTTCGTGCCATATTGAATATTTGCAATCCGCCGTCTTAAACGATGATTTAACGGTTACTTGCCGGATTGCGGATCTTGGAGCCGTCCGTGCGGTTATTCACCAGAAAATCATGCGCGGCGATGCTGTTTTGGCAGAGCTGGAAGTTAAAGTCGTTTATATGAATGTGCGAACACATCGGCCGACACGCATACCGCAAATGATGGTCGATAAGCTTACTTCAGTTTAGTTTTGTAAACGGCGCAAGCGCGGTAATAATCCGATTAAAATCATCAACAATCCCATGGTTAACGGAATAGTGTTGCCATAACGGCCGAATAATGTCGGATGCGCAAGATCCGGTTTTAAAGCCACATCGGAAATGCCTTTTTCCGCCAGACCGATTCGTCCGAGAATCTGTCCGTATGGTGTTATCACAGCGCTGATTCCGCTGTTGGCACTGCGGACAATGCTGATGCCTTCTTCCACAGCCCGCATCTGTGCCGCAACCAAATGTTGGTAAGGTCCGGAACTGAGACCGTACCAGCCGTCATTGGTCAGTAATATCATCCATTTCGGTTTGTTTTGTCGGCGGACAACTTCGCCGGAAAAAATGATTTCGTAGCAAATCAGCGGGGCAAATTCCGGATGGTCGGCAATACGTATGGTTTTATATTTTTCTCCGCGGCCGAATTCGGATACCGTGTTCGCCAGCGGCTGTATCTTTGACGGCAAATGTTGGCGGAACGGAATATATTCACCGAAAGGAACCAAGTGGTTTTTATCGTAAAAATCCACAATATGACCTTTGCGATCCATAACCGCAAAAGAATTATACGGGATCAGACGATCGCCATCGTTTTCATAACGCAGAAAACCGCTGACCAGATAACCGTATTTCGGAACGGCGCGGAGAAGTTTACGTTTGTGAAAGTTGTCATAAGTCAGATCAAAAGGCGAGGCCGTTTCACCCCAAACGATAAAATCAATATAGTGGTTGTCGCGCATGGTGCTCATTTCGATGTATTGCGTAAGATTTTTTTCCAGCTCTTCCTTATCCCACTTCATGCTTTGGGCAATGCTCGGTTGAACAAGGCGGATCATAATTGATTGCGCCTCCGAAATATTTTCGATTTTGTAGAGTAAAATGTAATCGCCGTATCCCCAAAGAACCACGGTTAAAATAAAAGAGGCAACAATCGACAACAGATTCTTGCCTGTCGGTTTTAAAAGACATACCGCCGGCAATGAGGCAATGATGATTAAAACCATGGATAATCCGTATGTTCCCCAAATGGCGGCCGTTTGTAAA
Organism: Alphaproteobacteria bacterium; assembly: GCA_017475935.1. GTDB lineage: Bacteria > Pseudomonadota > Alphaproteobacteria > RF32 > CAG-239 > RUG410. Next base: position 27,520 of record JAFVEP010000001.1, on the reverse strand, counting down.
AATGCCGGTCTGAAGGCTAATGTCGAACTGATCGGATTCCACGGAAAACCTGTTAAAATAAAACCGCGTAGCCACTCTGTTACCAAGAGCCACCCACCGGCAAAAAGCAAAATTTTGCCGTAAATGTTTTTATTAAAACTCGTCATCACAAAAGGAAAAATGGTAAACAAACCGAAAAAAGCACCGCCGGCAAACAGGCAGATCGGATAGAGCCAACCCGTTTTATCGGCATCGACCAATAAAGCGTTGCCGATCCAAGATAAACCGAAAGCAAAATACGCAAAGCCGAACCAATACCCTAAAGCAGCCAGAGATAAACGGCGCTCGGTGTGATAACATAAATAAAGCGCGCCGGAAAATGAGGCGAATACCGCCCAAAATTGGTGGTAGGGCGGCAGGGCTGCCGTGAGCAGCAAGCCTAAACCGAAAGCGGTTGTTTTCGGCCATGCACGCAATTTGTTTTTAATTTGCTGCAACAGAATGAGAATTTTTTGCTTCATGTTTCATCACGATCATAACTTTTTTAATTCTGCGGGCATCAACATCTAGAACACGGAATTGCAGACCGTCTTTTGTTTCAATAACTTCGCCGCGTTGCGGAAGACGTTCGGCAATGGCGCAGACAAGACCGCCGAGTGTATCCACACTGCTTTCCTCTTCTTCTCTGTTGGCACAAAGATCTATGCCGGTCTTTTCTTTGATTTCTTCCAATTCGGCACTGGCATCGGCGACGATGGTATAAGCATCTTTGCGGATAATCGCCGGCTCAGGATCAACATCATATTCATCTTGAATGTCGCCGACAATTTCTTCCAATAGGTCTTCAATGGTCACTAATCCGTCAACACCGCCGTATTCGTCAACCACCAGAGCTAAATGCATCTTGTTTTTTTGCATAAAACTCAGCAGATCGGAAATGTGCATTGACGGCGAAATAAATGTGACATTGCTGTTAATCAGTGTTTCGACTTTGTTTTTCTTGTCGCCGTTCATCAGGGCTTGTGCCACATCGCGCAGGTGAACCATGCCGACAATGTCGTCCAAAGATTCGTTATATACGGGGATTTTTGAATGTCCCTTTTCAATCATCAGCTTTAACAGATCTTCAATGCTTCCGTCTTTCGGAAAAGCATCGATTTCAGCACGCGGTACCATAACATGGCGACACCTTTTATCGCGCAAATACAAGATGTTGTTCAAAAAAATCTGTTCCTGTCGGCTCAGAGTGCTTTGATCTTCATTTTGGCCGGCTTCTTCAATTAAATCTTCAATGGTTTCGCGCACCGTTTCTTTCTTGCTGAAATAGCGGCAAACACATTTCCAAATGCCTTGTTCTTTTTGGTTTTCGTCAGACATTATTCCTCCTCGTAAGGATTGGCAATATTTAAGGTTTGTAAAACGGAGATTTCATAGCCTTCCATAATTTCGGCCTCATCGGCTTCAATGTGGTCGTAACCCAGCAAGTGCAAAATTCCGTGTACTAAAAGATGGCAAAAATGATCGTGCAAGGTGATATGTTCCGTTTCGGCCTCTTGTTGGGTGGTTTCGTAGGCCATGATGATGTCACCCAGCTCGATGTCGTTATAAAGATTGTTTTGTGCGGCAAAATCCGTAAAATCCATGTTGGCAAAAGATAAGACGTTTGTTGGTTTGTCCTTGCCGCGAAATGTGCGGTTAAGTGTACGGATATGCGCATCATCACTCAAACACAGATTGACGGAGATATCCCGATTACTTTCGAAAATCTCTATATCCGCATGATCAGACATATAGTTTATGAGTGCGTTTTTCGTGTTTTCGGCCGCTGTTTCAATGGCGGGAATTTCTGCCGACCAACGCAGATCTTCTATATCTATATTCAGATTAACCTTCGGCATTTTCTTGCTGTTTTCTTCCTTTTTCTTCATAAGCTTGGACGATTTTGGCCACTAAGCCGTGGCGAACAACATCGTTTGAAGTGAAGGTGACTGATGAAATGCTATCTACGCGGCGCAGCGTATCCAGTGCATCGCGTAAACCGGAGATAACTCCGCGCGGTAAGTCAACCTGACTTAAGTCGCCGTTGACGACCATGCGTGAATTTTCGCCCAATCGGGTTAAAAACATTTTCATTTGCATCGGTGTTGTGTTCTGTGCCTCATCCAAAATGATGAAAGAATTTGACAGAGTACGGCCGCGCATAAAGGCCAACGGAGCAATTTCAATTTCGCCCAAAGCCAGTTTTTTATCCACTTGCTCGGCCGGCAGCATTTCATACAGGGCATCATAAAGAGGCCTTAAATACGGATCAACCTTTTCTTTTAAGTCGCCCGGAAGAAATCCGAGGTTTTCACCGGCCTCAACCGCCGGACGCGACAAAATGATTTTATCGATGGTTCCTTCAAGCATCATGGAAACGGCCAAGGCAACCGCCAGATAGGTCTTTCCGGTACCGGCCGGCCCTAAACCGAAGACAAGCTCGTTTTTCATCATTTCCTGAATATATTTCGCTTGCGTGGCCGAGCGCGGATAGATATAGCGTTTTTTGGTTTTTAAAACAATATCGTTGAGGTTTTGTCCTTCTTTTTCATCGACCATCGAGTTATCTCCGCTCATTCGTACGGCAGCTTTAACTTCCTGTTCGCCGATTTCAATTCCCTTACTGGCTTTGTTATACAATATTTCGATGGCTCTTTTGGCGCACTCAATGTCACCGGCAGATCCTTTGACGGTTATCTGGTTTCCAAAGCTCAAAATTTCGACATTCAGCATTTTTTCGATCAGTCTCAGATTGGAATCTGTTTCTCCGACAAGCTGCTGAACGAGCTGGTTGTTGAATAATTCAAAATATATTTCTGCCATAACTTATACCTCTCTTCCGCTAAGTGAATTAGTTGTTGCCTCGGTGACAACGACATCAACGATTTTGTTCATGTTATCACGTTTTGTTTCAATATGCAAGTTTTGCATATAAGGTGTGCGGCCGATTAATTGTCCCTTGTGCCGGCCCTTTTGCTCAAACAAAACCGGCATGGTTTGACCGATACAGGATTTGTTGAATTTTTCCTGATAATCAAACAGGAGATTTTGTAAAATTTCCAAGCGTTCTTTTTTGACTTTTTCTTCAACTTGGTTTTCCATAACCGCCGCCGGCGTACCCGGTCTGCGGCTGTATTTAAATGAAAAGGCTTGAATGTATTTGACTTGATTGACAACATCTAAGGTTGCGGTAAAGTCTTCGTCTGTTTCTCCCGGAAAACCGACAATGAAATCAGAAGACATGCGTAAATCCGGATTGGCTTTGTAAAGCTTTTCAATGATTTTAAGATAATCCGCTGAGTTGTGCCGGCGGTTCATTGCTTTCAAAATGCGGTCGGATCCGGATTGCACCGGTAAGTGCAGGTAAGGCATTAAAACCCGCAGATTTTTATGGCAGGCGATCAGATCATCATTCATATCCGCCGGATAAGATGTTGTGTAGCGCAATCTTTTCAGACCGTCTAATTCAGCTAAACGATTGAGTAAATAAGCTAAATCGCGTTCTTTGCCGTTTTCATCTTCACCGTGGTACGAGTTAACATTTTGTCCGAGAACGTTGATCTCCAAAGTGCCGGTGGCAAGCAGACGCTTGGCCTCTGTGAGAACATCTTTGACCGGTCGGGAATATTCCGCGCCGCGCGTATACGGAACAACGCAGTATGTGCAGAAATTGTTGCAACCTTCCTGAATGGCTAAATAAGAACAGGCACCTTGCGATTTGTTTTCCGGCAGAAAGTCAAATTTGCTGATGGCCGGAAAATCAGTCAAGACGAAGTTTTCGTGTTCTTTGCGGTGATTAATCTGCTGTAAGATTTCGGTAATTTTGTGATACATTAACGGCCCGACGGCAAAGTCAACAAAAGGAGCGCGTTTCATAATTTGATCGTCTTGCGCCTGAACAACACAACCGACAACACCAATGATTGTCCGTTTTCCGCTTTCGGCACGCTCTTGCTCGATGATATGGGCGCGGCCTAAATCGGAAAATAATTTTTCCGCCGCTTTTTCGCGAATGTGACAGGTATTAAAAATAACAATGTCTGCCTCTTGTTGTTTGGCGGTTTCTTCGTATCCTTCTTTTTTAAGCATATCGGCAATTCTCGATGAATCGTAAACATTCATCTGACAGCCGAAAGTCTTGATAAAATATTTTTTTAACACTTTTCCCTCGTTTGATCTTGTTTCAATATGCCGCAAAAAGATTAATTTTTCTCAAAGATTCTAAAGTTCTTTGCGTGCGGAAAGAGCCAACTGGATGGTTCCGTCATCCATATAATCAAGTTCGGCGCCGATCGGAATCCCTTGCGCCAAAGTTGTAATTTTCAGCGGCATTTCTTTTAAGCGGGAAAGTAAATAATGCGACGTGATTTGTCCGTCAATGGTTGCCGGCAGTGCCAGAATAACCTCTTTGATTGTGCCTTGGTTCAGTCTTTTAAACAGAGAGGCAATATTCAGATCTTCCGGCGTGACACCATCAAGGGCGGATAAAATGCCGCCTAAAATATGGTATTGTCCGCGGTATAAACCGACGCGCTCCATAGCCCACAAATCCGCAACATCCTGCACCACGCAGATGACTTCGGCATCGCGGGTATGATCGGCGCATATGGCGCACGGTTCTTGAGTGTCGTAATTGCCGCAAATCGGACATTGCTTGATGTGATCGGCGACGTTTTGCAATGCCTCAATCAAGGATAAAAGTGTTGTATCTTTCTTTTTGAGCAAATGCAAAACAATGCGCCGTGAAGATCTGGCCCCCAATGATGGGAGCTTGGCGATGATTTTGCTGAGTTTATCGATTTCCTTTCCTTGCACGGCCGCACCTTAAAATGGAAGTCTTAAACCGCCTAAACCGACGCCGCCGGTGGCTTCTTTCATACCTTCTTCCATCATTGTATCTATTTTTTGATGGGCATCATTATACGCCGCAATGATTAAGTCTTCCAATACCTCTTTTTCATCGGCATCAATTAAAGACTTGTCAATGCTCAAGCTCTTCATTTCGGACTTACCGTTCAGCACGATTTTAACTAAACCGCCGCCGCTTGTTCCCTCTCTTTCTTCGGCGCCGAGTTTGGCTTGCGTTTCTTGCATTTTACGTTGCATTTGCTGAGCTTGTTTCATGATTCCTTGTATATTTAACATTTACATATCCTCTTCTTCATAGGTTTCGTTGTTGGTATCATCCATGGCAAAAGCGATGTCATCCTCTTTGGCGGATTCTTCAACACTTTTACGGATAATTGTTTCGATTTTAGCACCATTAAATTCACTGAGTATAGCTTTAACCAGCGGATATTCAGAGATATTTTTCTTATCGCTTTCCGTTTGCTTGCGTTCCTGATCGGCGATCGTTTCTCCTAACGGCTCATAATCAATATCTATCACCCATGCCCGATCCGTTTCTTTTTCCAAAAACTGGCGCAACTTGGCGATCAGATCTTTTTCGGCGTGCTCGGAAACGGCAATATGCATATGGCCGTTGGTAAAGGATTTGAAAGAAATATCGTTTTTTACGCTGAACATCAAAAACGGTTGCTTCTTGGTGGTCAGCAATTTGATTAAATCGTCGGTAGAATTTAAATTAACGCCGTCGGAACTGTCAACAGGTGCGGTGAGCGGAAGATCAACAGGCGCTTCTTGCGGATTTTCCGGCTTATGCGTCGGGGTTATTGATTTTTTTTTTTAATTCCTTCAGCAGATCTGCAGGACTTGGTAAAGCGGCAGAGTAAGCAATCCGCATGACGATCATTTCTAAAGCATCAATTTGTACGGGGGCGTAAGTAATCTCACTCAAACCTTTAATGAGCATCTGCCAGATTTTGGATAAAATACCGATCGGTGCGGCATTCAGCTTTTGACAGTTCAGACGGTCGGTTTCACTCACGGTCGGATCATTGATAAAATCAGGAACGATTTTGACCTTAGCTAAAAGGTGTGTAATATCAATCAGATCCTGTAAAATAACGCTTGGCGTTGCGCCGGACGTATATTGCTGTTGAATATGCTGTAAAGCGGCACTGACATCGCCGGAAAGAATAGCCTCATAAAGATCAAATGTTTGTTGACGATCTGTCAGTCCCAACATGGATTTTACGGTTGTTGTCGAAATTGAGCCGTCACCCAGAACAATGGCTTGATCGAGCATGGATAAACCGTCACGTGCCGATCCGTCCGCCGCACGAGCAACCAATCGGAGCGCTTCTTCATCGGCTGTGATTTTTTCGGCGGTCAAAACTTTATGAAACAAAGTCATAAGCGTTTCAATGGATAAACGTTCCAGATCAAAACGCTGACAGCGCGACAAAATGGTTACCGGAACTTTACGGATTTCAGTCGTGGCAAAAATAAATTTGACGTGTGCCGGAGGTTCTTCCAAAGTCTTTAACAGTGCATTGAAAGCACTTTTTGACAGCATGTGAACTTCATCAATGATGTAAACTTTATAGCGGGCATTGGTCGGTTTATAGCGAATGCCGTCTAAAATTTCGCGCATGTCATCAACGCTTGTTTTGGAAGCGGCATCCAGCTCAATAACATCAATATGGCGATCAGCGGCAATAGCTTGGCAGTTTTCACACACGCCGCACGGGTGTATGGTCGGTCCGCCTTTGCCGTCTTCACCGATACAGTTGATGGCACGGGCAATCAGTCGGGCGGTGGTTGTTTTGCCGACACCGCGAATGCCGGTTAAGATGTATGCGTGATGCAAACGGTTGTTTTGAATGGCATTGGTCAGCGTTTGCACAAGCGCATCCTGCCCGAGCAGATCTTCAAACTTTTGCGGGCGATATTTGCGGGCGAGCGCGATATATTGAGTTTTATCTTCCATACATACCATTCCGTTTTTTTAAGGCGAAGGGACTTAGACCTTACTCAATTCGTTACGGCTGCTTCCTTCCGAACCTGACCGAGTTGGCGAAATCATAACCCTAAGCCCTTCATAAAACATTTATATAATGCGCAAATTAGCGAACTTTGCAAGTAAAAAAATGATTTTATTGCATGCCATACATAATTTGACGCAGTGCGTTGCTGTCTTTACCGTAAATAATCGGCATTTCATAGGCATACGCATTGTCGATATAATCGGTATCTTCACCGGCCGTACCATAAAAGCGATTCTGCGCCGATTCGACGATTTGTTCACCGCCGGAAGTGACACGGACAATATCCAAACCATGTTCGTTCAGACCGTTCGGTAAAATTCTGAATGTTCCGCTCATGCCGTTATATCCGGCAGTGCGGACAATTTCTTCTTTTAAATAAGCCGGATTTTTGGTTGATAAGGCAGAAGCCATCATCACGGCATCGTAAGCAAAAACGCTTAACCCGTTAGGCCTTGAGGCAAAAAGTTCGGCATATTTTTGATTGAAATTATCCAATCGGCTGAGCGGTACGACAGGATAAACCGCGCCGTATAATTCCGTTTCCTTGCTTAAGCCGGTGTTAGCCCATACCGAAGTCCCCATAAACAAAACCTGTGGCGCGCTGACGTCATAATAGCTGAACATTGAAGTGATGGATTTCAGTCTGTTGCCCGATTCCGGAACAAGTAAAGCATCAAAGCCGAAATCACGCTCATGATCTGACGTTTTGCTGCTTGATCCGGTCATTGAGGTGACCAGTGAGGTGAAATCCATTGAATCCGGTCGATAGAAGCCGACCTTGGTGAGCTGAACGCCGTTTCTGCGCGCCGCGCGCATGAGAGAAGTAAACATGTTTAATCCGCTTTGGTTATCCGGCAGAACGGCAGCTATACGTTTCCGTCCCTGACCGGCGGCAAAACGGATAATGTTTTTAATCTGATCGTCGTTCAAGATGCCGAGAGAATAAATACCGTCTTGTAATACTGCCGGCGAGGTGGAAAAGGAAACAACAGGAATGTCTCTGGCTTTGGCTTCCGAACTGATGGCGGCAACTTCGTCGGCAAGCAACGGGCCGAGAATTAATCGGCTGTGGGCATTCATGGCATTTTCAAATGCAACACGCGCGCCGCTTGACGTTCCTTTTGTATCATAAAATTGCAAGACCAAATGCTCATTATTAATATCGCCGATAGCCATCATGGCGGCATTTTTCATGTTTTGCCCCATGGCACTGACCGAACCGCTCAACGGCAAAAGCATGGCAACACGGAAACTTTCGGCATTGCCTAAATCAACATGAGAATAGTCGGTTGATTCAACCACCTTTACCGGCGCGGCAGATCTTCCGACATACGGCCAGCCGAAAAAACTTTGCGAGTCGGACTTTTGCATAAAACTGCAGTTGCAAAACAGCAAGCACAGCAAAATGATATTAATTTTTTTTAACACTTGCATTTTTCCTCAAAAATAAAATATATTCATATTAATAATCAAAATATTTTTTTTGTAAAGTTAAAGTTTAATGAAATGTTAAGAAACGGTTTATATATCGTTGCCACGCCGATCGGTAACTTAAAAGATATATCGCCGCGTGCGACAGAAATCTTGGCGCAAGCTGAGATAATTGCCTGCGAAGATACCAGAGTGAGCAAAAAACTTTTCGGGCTGCTCGGTTTGTCGCTGCAGAAAAAATTTATGACCTATGAAGATCATTCGGAAGAAAAATTGGCACAAAAATTTGCCGATTTGATTGAACAAGGTGCATCGGTTGCGCTTATCAGTGATGCCGGATCGCCGCTGATCTCAGATCCGGGATATAAACTGGTACGCGCTTGCCGGCAAAGGGGATTATATGTGACAGCCGTTCCGGGGGCCTGTGCGGTGATTACGGCATTGCAGCTTTCCGGATTGCCGACCAACAGGTTTATGTTTGCCGGATTTGTTCCTCACAAAGACAAAGCACGCACGGATCTGTTTGAAGAGTTGAAAAACATACAGACAACGCTTGTTTTTTATGAAACAGCGCCGCGGCTGTGTAAAACACTGGCGCAGGCGGAAATATCCTTTAAAGGACGTGAAATCGCTGTTGTGCGCGAACTGACAAAGCTTTATGAAGAGGCTGTTTGCGGTGATGCGCAAACACTTGAGCAATATTTTACGGATAACGAACCGCGCGGGGAATTTGTGATTGTTGTAGAACCGCCGGTTGAAAATAATGAGCAGGTGACGGATTACAGAGAGGAATTGGCTCAAAGATTGGCGCAGACATCTTTGAAAACGGCCGTTAAGGAAATTGCCGATAAATATAAAAGACATCGCAATGAGGTCTATGAAACAGCGTTGGAGATTAAAGGTGAACAGCTATCATAAAGGGCGATTGGCGGAGATTTTGGCGCATTTTTTCGTACGGATATGCGGCTATCGCATTGTGGCGGAAAATTATGTGACCGGCCGTGGCAGTCGAGCCGGTGAAATAGATTTTGTAGCTGTTAAAAAACGGCATATTTATTTTTTTGAAGTCAAACAACGTTCAAACTTGACAGCCGCGGCGTATGCTGTTTCGGATCGGCAGAAAGGACGGATTGTTCGTGGGGCAGAAGGGTTTTTGCAAAAAAATCCGTCTTACAAAGACTATGAAGTTCATTTTTCGGCTGTGTTGGTGAGCCTTCCGCTGTCCGTCAAAGTTATTGTTGATGCTTGGCGTTTATAGTCTTTGTTGGTCGGAAAAGATTAAAAAAACAGAAATGACGGGAAAAAATTTTATAAGGCTTGCATTCACGGGGAATGTGTGCTATAAAAAATTTTAGGTTCATGTTTTGGGAGTAAAACAATGATAGAAATGCCGGAAAATTTGGTCGAAATGGCCCTGAAAACGATCGGTGATCGTTGGAAAGTGATGATTATTCAAGAGTTAATGGACGGCACAAAGCGTTTCGGAGAAATAAAAAAAGAACTCGGAACAATTACGCAGAAGGTTTTGACCGCAAATTTGCGGGCGCTGGAGGAAAAAGGTATATTGATTCGCACGGTTTATGCACAAATTCCGCCGCGCGTGGAATACACGCTGACCAATTTCGGATACAGTTTGAAGCCTGTTTTGGATTCAATGCGGGAGTGGGCGGAAAATTATTATAACCAGAATATGAAAGATTTTTTGCCGAGTTTGGGTTAGATTCGGTGTATGATTTTATGCAAAAAGCCCCGTGATTGCGGGGCTTTTGAATTATCAATCAAAAAATTATTTGAATTTAAGAATGACGCCTTTGCTTTGGGAATCATTCATGGTTGCGCATAAATTCATAGCTTTCTGGACGGTTACCGGCAGTTGATCGGCGCAGACATGCGAGCCTTTGTCGCCGGAGCATCCGTAGGTTGAAGAAACGGCACTGTCAACGCCGGCGGCGATTAAGCCGGCAGAAGCGCCGCCCCAATCTTGAGTGAGGACATCTATGCAGGCGTCTTCCGGCAGACCGAGGTAATTGATCGAAAAGGCTTTGCCGTCGCCGTCAACGGAGAGGAGAACTCTGCCGCCGAACGGGTTGGTACCGTGAAAGGTTTGGGTTGTTGTAGTTGTGGTACATGTGGCAGGATTACCAGTACAAGAGGACATCTGCCACTTAAGACGAGCAAAAAGGGCGTCAAAGTCATCCTGAGGCGGCATTGGATGTGTAGCGTTATATTCTTCCAAAGATTGAGTAACTTGTACAGTTTCTTCACTATAATCAATAAGCTCTTGTGGAATAATTTTGGCTTTGGCTAGGAGCCGTATATCTAAGCCCTCATAGTTGTTGCGGGCGGTGTAGAGGGTATGGATGCCATTGGAAATTTGCGTAATTTGGTCGATGGTTTTGTTTACACGGTATTTTTGCATGGCTTTGGAGTAGCCGGCGATGCCGCCGACAGACAGCACGCCGATGATGGCTAAGACACCCAACATTTCAATCATAGAGCGTCCGTATTGCGGCGCATCTGCTTGTCTTTTTTTCGCTTGTGTACCACTTTTGTACACGGCGCTCAAAAAAGACTGCGTATCTGCACCACACTCCGGACGCAGGATTTTTTCTTTTTGCGGCGCATTTTCGGCGCATATCGGAAGAAGAGGGGCGTTTGGGGTTGTTCTCATTTTGTGGTCTCCTTTGGTTAAAAAATTCGGGCGATCCCGTGAATTTTTCACTTTGAATGTGAAAAATAGGGGGTGATCTTATGGTTTAAAAAAAATTTTCTATAGCTTACCCCCCCCCGTATCAAAAGTCAAGAGTTTTTTATAGGGGAAATTCTTTTCAGAAAAGGCAGAAGTCAATAAATGTAAAATTTGTGTTGTATTTCGTCAGAATCGCCGTATAATTCCGCCTAAAGTGTAATTAACAAAGGCGTAAAAAATGTTAGATATTAAGTTTATTGCGGAAAATACTGAATGGGTTAAGAAAAGCCTTGCGCGTAAAGGTTTTCCGGCAGAAAAAGTTGACGAATTGCTGGCTAAATATTATGAGATGAATAAATTGAAAACATCATCACAAGCGTTGGCGGAAGAAAAAAATAAGCTCAGTAATTCCATTAAAACGGCAACTGCCGACGAACGGCCGTTGATTATTGCTCAAAGTAAACAGGTTGGGGAACGGTTTAAAGCCGAACAGGAAAAGTTATCCGTTGTTCAGACTGAGTTTGAAGATATGATTCTGCGTATGCCGAATTATCCGAGTGCGGAAAGTCCGGATGGTCCGGATGACAGCGCTAATGTCGTGCGCTACAAGGTCGGTGAAATACCACAGTTTGATTTTCCGATTCGCGACCATATCGAGCTGATGGCTCTTAATGATTGGAGCGAAATGGAAAGAATTGCCCATGTCTCAGGTGCGCGTACATATGCTATTAAAAATGACTTGGCGCAATTGGAAATAGCTATTCATATGATGGTGATGGATAAACTCAGACAAAACGGATTTACGCTTTTGACCGTGCCGTCGATCACTAAAGAAAAACCGCTGTTTAATCAGGGATATTTACCATTTGCGCGTGATGAAATTTATTACATGCCGGCTGACGACATATATCTGTCCGGCACAGCGGAATTGATTCTGAATTCGCTGCATGCAGATGAACTGCTGAATGAAGCGGATTTGCCGATTTTGTATGCCGGTTTTTCACCTTGCTATCGTCGAGAAGCCGGTGCGGCCGGTAAGGATACACGCGGTTTGATTCGGGTGCATCAGTTTTTCAAAACAGAACAGTTTGTCATTTGTAACAATGATCCGGCCGAAAGTGAAAAATGGCATCAAAAATTGTTGAAAATATCGGAAGAAATATTACAGGATCTTGAACTCCCGTATCAGGTTTTGGAAGTTTGCACCGGTGATATGGGCGCGCCGAAATATCGGCAATATGATTTGGAAGCTTGGGTTCCGTCGCAAAATTGCTATCGTGAAACACACTCTTGCTCGAATATTACGGAATGGCAGGCCAGACGCACGAATTTGCGCTATCGCGGCAATGACGGAAAGGTTAAATATTGCCAAACATTGAATAATACCGGTATTGCAACTCCGCGTGCGTTGGTTCCGTTTGTGGAAATTCATCAGCAGGCGGACGGCAGTGTGAAAATTCCGCCGAAATTGCAGCCGTACATGGGTGGTAAAAAATTCATCGGTAAAAATGTGCGATAGTTTTTGAGGCCATGGAATGAGAAAAAGAGCTGATGCGGCGAAATCTTAAAAAAAATATCGGCAAGTGGTTTGATCGCTCGGTTTGGGTGGTTCTGATCCTTTTTGTGATTTATTTTAATGCTAATCGACTCTTTGATAATAACTACGCAAACTACGAAAAAGCCGTTGATTACGGGCGTGTGCGCGAGGCGGAGGAAAAACCGCTGTCTGCCGTTGCGGCCGTCTTTTATATGGGTAAAAGCGAACCGAAAGGCTCTTTAACCACATACTTTAATCATGCCGATAATTATAAAAAAGAAAATGTCAAAATGATTGCCGCGCCGAAACATGTCGATCAATCGGCGCGAACGGTTGTCGAAAAATTATATGCCGAAGTCAGTATGAAAAATCAATATGACCGTGTTTTTTTGGTTCATGATCAATCAGGCGATTGGGCCGAAAACAGGCGTATGCTGCACAAACTTTGCGAAGATCAGGTTATTGAACCGATGCTGATGAACGAAGACGAAACTTCCGTTTTTGAGGAGAAAATCAACGCTTGCCTGCAAGAAGAAAAATGTTTGGTGGTTTGGGTTGTTGATTTGTCGGAAGGTCTAAAAATGATGCAAGAAAATTCAACAGTCCGGAATATGATCTTTTTTGCGAAAAAAATGTATTATCATATGAAGGTTTTTGATGTGATTGATACGCAAATGGCCTCTGTGCCGAAAAGCTATAATCAGATATTGGGATATTATGACGACAGCAAAACAGCTTCCGCAATTGTTAAACAAAAGTATAATCTGCGCCGCTATATTCAGCGCTATGGCGGCGATTTGCTCAAGTATTTTAAGAAAAATTTGCAGGGAAATTGGAAACAAAATATATTGTGGCCGGCAAAAAATGCGCAAAATTTCAGGCTTTATGACCGCGGCAGTGTGCACGTTCGGCTGGCGTATGGAAACGCCGTCATTTCTAAAACCAAAAGTGATGAGGCGGTGGTGGTTTCCGTGATTAAAATCGCCAGATCGTTTGCGCGAAAATATCCGCAGGCAAAATTTGCCGATGCAAAGCTTTATTTGCTGACAGATAAAGAATATATTGATGTTCAAAACCATGATTCGTTGGAAAATTTTGCCGCACAAGACGAAGGTGTCGGCGCCGAGTATGGTAATCATTCGGCTATTCTTTTTCCGCAGGAACGGGAAAATATAACGGAAAATTGGCCAAATGTGCTGCGGCAAAAATTAAATCATCCGCCTGCAGATGCGCATGTCAAATATTTTAAATTCGGTATAGAGGAGATTAAAAATGAAAATTAACGGGTTCACATTGAAATACAGTCCGGAAGAGTTAGCGCACAAAGTTAATGAACAAATGCGTCCGGTGGTTTTGATTGATCAGAACCATGAGGCTTTTCAAAATCTGAAAGACGGAGATAAAAAAGCTCTGCAATATTTGGTGAATGCCGCAAAAATTATGAATGATGTGGCTCTCGAGCTGGATCATCCGATGAATTTGGTGCAAAAACAAGCTCTGGAGGTGGCAGCCGCCGACAGTGCTTATGCTGCCGATGCGCTGAAGTTGTTTAATTCCTTAAACGGTGTGGCCGGACATAACGGTATTGATCCCGAACCGGTAGAAATTTTTGAGGGAATACACCTGCTCAAAGGCGGCAATTTTTATCCGCAGGATTTATCTGAAGAAGAGCTGCATCGCATCCTTCATCAGATGCTTGATCAAAATAAAGTCGATGAAGTTCGTTTGATTTTAAGCGCGCGAACGATTGTCCGCCGCGAAGGTGATGAGCTGAAAGCCATAGATTATACCGAATATTTTGCCGATGAGTTTTCGGAAATTGCCAATGAATTGGAATGTGCCGCGCATTATGCGACCGATGATTTGTTCAAAGATTATCTCGGTTGGCAAGCGCAGGCCTTTTTGCAAAATAATCCGCAGATGGACATTTTGGCTGATAAACATTGGGCGAAAATGCAAGATACGGCGCTGGAATTTACTGTCAGCCGCGAAAATTATGATGATCAGATGACTCCGACCATTTTTTCCAATGAGCTTCTCAAAAACAGATTGGAAAAATTGCATATTGCACCGGTGCCGAAAGATAAAATCGGTATCAGAGTCGGTATTGTGAATGCGGCCGGAACAGAGTTGCTTTTGCAATTCAAAGATGAAATGCGTCAACTGGCCGGATTGATGCCGAGAGCCGAACAATATCACCAAAGTGTCGGCGCCGATAAAGACCTGAAACAAACTATGGTTGATGTGGATATTATTGCTTTGACCGGAGATTATGCAATGTGTCGGGGCGGTATAACACTGGCGCAAAATCTGCCGAATAACGATAAACCGGCGCTTGCACATGGTGGCGGGCGACGCAATGTTTATCATCGGCAAGTCAGATTAAGCCGTGATGAAGAAAAAATCCACAAAATTTTGCAAGGTTTGGTCGCTCCGCAGTTTCATCAATATTATGACGAGGAGGCTGACCATTTGTTTACGATCGGGCATGAAAACGGACATACCCTCGGACCGGACAGTTCTTATCAGACGGCCGTCGGAATTTATCAGCACATTATTGAAGAGCACAAGGCTGATGTGATTGCCGCGGCGATGATGCCGGAATATGTTAAAGCCGGAATCATCAGTGAAGAACAGCTGAAAAAAATATATGCGACATGGATTATTAAACGACATTTGCCGCTGGCTTATCCGAAAGACGGCGAAGCGCACAGAATGGCTGATCTGCTGGAATATAATTATCTGGCTAAACACAATGTTGTGTGGTTCGATGATGATAAAAAACTACACATGGATTTTGCTTTGATGCCGTCGGTATGCCGTAAGATGCTGGGCGATATTATTGATGTTCAGCTTGCAAAATCACCGGCAGCCGCCAAAGCCTACATTGATCAGTACGGCCAGTGGAGCGATATTTTGGAATATGTTTCGGTGTTTAAGAAAAAATTAGGAGTTAAACCTTACATTGATATTCAGATGTTTTTCTAAAAAACGGGTGTGATATGTTAAAAAAATTAGCAGCGGGGGAGTACCCTCTTAAGACCATATTTTGGGGTTTCGGATTTGTCGGATATCTCTTTTTTACTTTGGTGGCCATGATGTCTAAAAGCGGTGCCATTCACGCCGTGTGCGGAGAAGGAAGGCGCTGTGCGTCAAGTTTCATCTTGCTGGTTTTTTCCAGTTTTGTGGATATGATCACCAGACGCGGTATTCCGCTGGCTATCGTGCTGCACTTTTTGGTCGGCGCCTGCTTTGTTTGCTATATGATTTTGGTGATGCGCGGTTTGATGAAGAGCAGCAAAACATATGAAGGCAGTCCTTTTTGGAGTTGGTCGGCTAAAATAGCCATGGTTGTTTTAATCCTGCTGAATTTAAAAAATATTTTATAAGAAAAAAGCAAAAATTCCGATGATCAGCAGAGTATAAAAGACAGTGCCCGATAAAGAGCTGAATGCAACTTTGAAATCCGTATGTGAGGGAATGGCATTTTCAATTAAAACAGTTTGCAGCAAAACATAAAACAGATAGTTCCAAACGGTGGTGTGCACATTTGCAAAGTAGTATTTGTCGAACCAGTAGGCAATCGGCAACAGAAGAAGCGGAGCCATAGCTGACGGAAAAGCATTATAAAATTTTATGTGACGGAAAGAAACACTGCCGGTTACATAAGCGTTGCCTGACTTTTTCGGAAAAAGCGAAAAAGAGGTTGGTTGTGCATTGAGTAAAAAACCGATCAGAAAATGAGCCAGTTCATGTAAAATTGTTCCGGGGATGTTGATCAGCGCCGTTAAAAAAATGTTTTTATAAGTGGCATATTTGAACCGCAACAAAAACAAAACCAAACACATTAAAATAAAACGATCGTGGATCAATGTGTTGAGCAGGGACTGCGAGTTGATAAAATTCCACAAAGAAGATATGCCGTCTTCCATAAAGTTCATTTTTTGCCCTCTAAAACGGATAAGCCGGCAATATAAGTGTTGACCACAAGCTGGCAGATGGTTTTTTTGTTCACTTTGGAAAAAGTATCTAAAATATCATTGGTTAAAAGAGAACTGAGGGCAAAGATGGTCATCCACAAAATTTGCGCCGTCAACGCACGTTCAGGCCGTTCCATTTGCGGGACGATTCTGTGCAGCAGTGATTTGATGATACGGATGATTTTGACGATTTGCCGCATGTAGAAATAGGTGTAATTATGGCGGGCGTTATTTAAATGAAAACGATACAGTAAATGCCATAAATTTTTATTATTCAAAACATACTGCACGAAAATTTCCAAGAACTTGTTTAGATCCGCAAAAGCATCGGAGGTTTCGTGCGTTTGATTAAGTTCTTTGGCCAAAGCTTCCAAAGTCATATAATTTTGGATCAAAACAAAATTATCCATATTGGAAAATTGATTATATATTGCGCCGACCGAACAACCGGAAGCCTCCGAAAGCTTGCGCACCGTCAATGCTTCCGTTCCGTTTTCCTGTACCATTTTGCGCCCGATTCGCAAAAGTAAATTTTGAATATTTTCTTTTTCCATTGCCATGTTTAATAAAATATTTGCATTTATGATATTACAATAAATCAGTTTGTTGATGTATTCAATTTTTTTTTGCGGTTATGAAAGGATTATTTATGAAAAAAGGGAAAATAGCGGCGATTCTTTTGATCTTTTTTTCATGTGTCGGTGCGGTGCATGCACAGATTGACTTATTGGGGGTTGAAGAAGAAACAGCGGATATGCCGCCAGCGGTTGCCGAGCAAACAAAACCGGATGAAAATTTTTCTTCCGCTGCTGAACAAATGGTGACGGATGAAATAAACACAGGGGAAAATAATGAGGAAAAACCGCAAAGCGAGATAGAAAATAAGGCAGATGCTACAAATGCGAGCGGAGAAGAAGCTTTCCCGACCGATGATTTGTTTGCCGATGAAAGAAGCGCGGATACGACGCCGGATCTGTTGGAAAATCAAGACACTGCTCCTAAAGCCGGCGATATTGTGAATGAATATATAACAGATTTGGAAACGGCGCGGCAGGCTCAGCAGGAAGCGCGGAAAATTCTTCAACAGGATCCTGAGGTCGTGACGTTACGGCAAAATCAGCACAAAATGATCGAAAGCGGTGATCAAAAACGTTTGGAAATAAAAAAACATTTTCAAAAATCTGCCGAACAAGGAGAAGAACCGGTAGAGGAAGTTCAAAATGAAACCGTAGAAGAAAATGTGACGGCGCAAACATCGGATGCGGAAAATCCGGCCGAAGAAACAGGCTTGTCGGCGCTGAAAAAAGTGGTGACCGAATCATATCAAGCCGCGCCGTTCGGCTTATATTGGGGAATTTCGCATGAAGAGCTGGAAACTCTTGGTTATGAATTGCAGCCGGCAACGCATGAAAATTATCAAAATGTCTATCGCATTGTGAAAAAAGAGGGGGAAAATAAAACCTTTAAGGATATTTACGGCATTTTCGGTCAGCAGAATAAGTTGTGGGGAATCTCGGCGCAGACAGACTTGATTGACGATAAACCTGATGCGGCGGAAGTTTTATAGCTCTATCATCAGTATTATCAAGCGTTGGAGAAAAAATACGGTCATGCACGGGAATTCTTTGAACCGTATACCTATGATGAGCTGGTGGATCAGGAAGTTGAAGACGAAAAAACCAAGGAAAAAGTATTGTCAAAGGTTGTGCAAACAAAAACCAATCCGCTCGGCGGCGAAAATTTTTTGGAAGAATTGCGTAGCGGTAAGGCATCTTTATATGCCACGTTTGAAACAACGGAAATAGGCGTAATGCTTGATGTTCGTGTCGCTAAAGACGGGCGTTCGCAACTGATTTTGGATTACAAAAATTTGCCGTTGATGCAGGCGGAAAAAGATAAAAAATTTGAAAATTTAGTTCAGGACTTGTGAGGAAAAAAATGAAAAAGGTCAGTTTTTGCGGCATTTCCGGCAGCGGCATGAGTTCGCTGGCGCAAGTATTGAAGTTATCCGGATATGCTGTGCGCGGATCAGATCGGAATTTTGATCTGGGGCGCGATTTGAAAAGCAAAACGGCACTTGAAAAACTCGGAATTAAAATTTTGCCTCAAGACGGAAGTGCCGTTAGCACAGATCTGGACTTTGTCTGCGCTTCGACAGCCGTTGAAGATACAATTCCCGATATTAAAGCGGCTAAAGAAAAAGGTGTTGCGATTAAGCTCCGCCCTCAGCTTTTAGCGGAGATTTTTCATGGCTATAAGTATGGCGTGGCGGTCGGCGGTACAAGCGGTAAAACGACAACAACGGCTATGATCGGTTTTATTTTGGATAAAGTCGGCTATCATCCTTGCATGATTAACGGCGGGTTACTGAAAGACTATGAAAATCAGTCCGGTATTCCGAATATTATCTATAATCAAGGTGATATATGTGTGGTGGAAGCAGATGAAAGCAATGGCAGTATTGAACTGTATAAGCCCTATATTTCAGTGATCAATAATATTTCCGAAGATCATAAATCATTAGACGAGCTGCAAAACTTGTTTCAGCACTTTGCCGATCGAAGCACACATACGGTGGTGCTTAATGATGATTATGAATTGTGTCGGCTCATTCAGACGGATAAGGCGGTGAGTTTTTCAATTAAAAACCCTCAGGCGGATTTTTTTGCCGCGGATATTCGGCCAGAAGCCGGCGGAACTTCTTATGTTTTCAGAGGCAAAAGATATACCTTGAATTTAATCGGCGCTTTTAATGTTGCCAATGCCATGGCCGCCATCGCCGCCTGTGCCGGCTTGGGTGTTGATCCGCTTGTGGCGGCGCAGACGTTATGCCGTTTCAACGGCACAAAACGGCGCTTGGAAATTTTAGGTGCGGCCAAAAACATAACAGTTATTGATGACTTTGCGCATAATCCGGATAAAGTGACGGCTTCTGTTTCGGCTTTAAGGCAGTATAACGGGCGATTGATTATTATATTTCAACCGCACGGATTCGGTCCGATGCGTTCGCTCGGTAAAGAAATTATGCGCGCGTTTGCGGATAATATGGGGCAGGACGATATTTTGATTATGCCGGAAATTTTCTTTGTCGGCGGAACGGTGAGCAAAGATATTTCATCCGCTCATTTGATTGAATATATCAAAAGTATCGGGCATGAAAAATCATTTTTCTTTGCGACTAAACAGCAGGCGGCCGGATTTGCCGTTGAAACAATGCGCGAAGGTGATCGGATTGTGGTTATGGGCGCGCGGGATAATTCATTAACGGATCTTGGTTATGAAATTTTACGAAAGGCGGAAAATGAATAGCTTGAAAAAAGGTGATAAAATCGCAGTGGTTGCGCCGTCGGGGCAGATCGGTGATTATGAAAAAATCAAAAACGGAATGCAGTATTTGGAAAATTTAGGATTCGAACCGGTTTTCGGCCGGCACGTTTATGCAAAAAAACGTTACATGGCCGGAACGGATCAAGAGCGTGCCAATGATGTTAATGCGGCGTTTGCCGATCCGAAGATTAAAGCCGTTTTTTGTGTGCGGGCAGCCGCCGGTGCAACGCGGATTTTGCGCCATGTCGATTACATTAAAATCCGTAAAAACCCGAAACCTTTGATCGGTTTTTGCGACAATGCCGCTCTGCAGGCAGCGCTGTTTAAAAAATCGAAGATTGTTTCGTATAACGGATTTTTGCCGACTTATGATTTTAAGAATGGTGATGCCGATTCGCTGGTTAAAGAAAGTTTGGAAAAATTGCTCGGAGGAGAAACATATAGCATTCATTCGGGAGAAAAACTGCGCGGCGGGAAGGCAAAGGGGCGGCTTTTGTGCATTAATTTAAGTACGCTGATGTATTTGGCCGGTACGCCTTATTTTCCGGAGCTGAAAGGGAAAATTCTGCTGCTGGAAGATGTGAATGAAAAAATCTACAAGATTGATTTGATGCTGCAACAACTGAAACAACAGCCGCATTTTCATCAGTTGAACGGGGTTATTTTCGGACAGTTTACCAATTGTACGGGTGATGAAGAAGACGGAACGCTCGAGGATTGTTTTGAGGATTTTCTGCAAGGAACGGATTTTCCGGCGATTAAAGACTTTCAATTCGGGCATGTGGCGCAAAGATATGTTCTTCCCTATGGCGGGCGCGTGAAAATGCTTGCCGATGAATCAAAGCTGGAAATTTTAAACTATTAGACTGAAAATGTTTTGCCACAGTTCATAGCTCAGCTTGCCGACAAGCTTTGTATAAAGCTCAATGCCGTGCCAGAAACGGTTGGTGTAGGCAAATAAACAGCCGGTCGTATAAAGGTTGAAACCGACGATGATAATCGCTGAGAAAAAATATCCCTCGCGGATGATATCCGTTTGTTGCAAGTGAACCTGCGAAAGCACCGTTCCCCAATAATAGGCGATGAAATAGCCGTAAATTCCGTAAAGGATCCACTTTTGTTCGATAATTTCCGTGAGCCACGGCATAATTAGCATGTAAAAAAAAGCGAATAACGGAAAAAAATAAGGCGCTAAAGTGATCAGCCAATTGCCGCGTCCTTTTAAGACCATTGAACCGCCGGAACCATCCGGATTTAAACGAACGCAACGTACAAAATGCAGGGTTAAATAGGCAAAAAACGTGTGTGTCAGTTCGTGGGCGATGATCTGTATTTGTGAGCGGATTTCGCTTCCGGCAGATATGGCCGTGACAAAATAAAATAAAATGCCCGCCCCAACACAATAAAATTGCATTGTGAAAAAATTAAAACGGCTATACGATTCGATTAAACCGGGGATTAGAGCCAAAACAATAAGCGCTGTCGGCCATTTGCATAAATTAATTAAAAAATCAAAAATTCTGTTCATTTTCGCTCCTTGTTATGTAAATTTTAACTTAAATGTCCTAAAATTTCGCTAATGGGTCAAAGGGAGGTTTTTATGGACGGGCGCGCCGAATATGAATTTGTAGTCACACCGGAAGATAATGTGCTTCTGGTTTTGTATGCGTATGATGCCGATCCGACCGATCCGCAGATTGTTCCGGATGAAAAAACACGGCAAATAACATTGTATCGGGATCAAGATCATGTGATCTCCATGAATGAAGTCAGGGCGGAAATTTTTGCGCTACTCGCTCATGAACAAAATTTGCTTGTTTGTGAAATAAGACCGACGAAAAATCCGCAGGAAAATGAAGTTGTTTATACCTATTTTGCAGAAATTAAACACTCAAAATAGTCTTTTTTGATAAAATATAAACAAAATAAGTCATTGATTTTGCGTAAATAATAAATATACATACCTGAATGTATATTTATTTTCTTGCAAATATCTTCAAAATATATTACATCATGAATTATAGAGATGAAAGGAGTTAAAAAATGAAAAAATTTTTAAGTGTTGCCATTGTTTCACTGTTTGTTTGCTCAACGGCGCATGCGGATAGAATCGTGGTTTTAGATGAAAATAATAATGTTAAACAGGAAATTTATACACAATCGATGAACACTTCTCAGCCGGTTGCGCCGCAGCCTGTTTATGTTCAGCCGCAGCAAGTTGTTGTTACCCAACCGGTGCAAACGCAGGAAGTTGTGGTTGTTCGTCCGCGGCCGGTTGTGCGCAGCTACTATTATGATCCGGTAGCGACAACTTTGTTTGCCGGATTCACCGGCGCGGTCATCGGCGGAGCGCTTTTCCATCACGGACATCATCACAGACATCATCATGGCGGACATCGTTATCATCGATAAAAAGTTCTCCTTGGTTGCCTGACCTTTGTCGGGAAAGGCAAAAATACGCCGCCGGATGAACAGCCGGCGGCGTATTTGCATAACTCATAAGAACAGAAAATCAATAAAATTTCCAGTAAATAAAGTTGACAGAATTAGAACAGCTACTCATCGCTTTGCTCACAGTCATCTGACCGTCTTTAGCGCATTGTGTATTATTATTTGATCTACAGGATGTGCGAGAGACATGGATATGCTCGAGGAGTCCGGCATGCATGAGATGGTTTGTTGCACCATATGCTATCAATCCTGATGAATCGCCCCAATCTTGGGAGAGAATTTCGATGCAGGCATCTTCCGGAATATCAGTTAAAGAGATAACGAAACTTTTGTTATCAAAACCCCAAGCTGGATTCCCTGTGCTGACAACGATATCACCGCCGAAAGGGTTTGAAGCGGTTATTTGGTATGACTCTGCACCAACATATGAGCTTGCAACATCGGCGCTATCCAGACCGCTGAGAATTTTTGCTTTGTAAACAACTTGCGCAGATAGGCCGTTATAATTGTTGCGGCCGGCATAGAGAGTGCGGATACCATTGGCAAGCTGAGAGACCATGTCAATGGTTTTGTTGGTGCGGTATTTTTGCATGGCTTTGGAATAGCCGGCGATGCCGCCGACGCTCAAAACGCCGATGATGGCGAGCACGCCTAACATTTCGATCATACTGCGACCATTTTGGGTTGTTTTTGTCTTCATGTTACTTCTCCTTTTGGTTTAAGATTCGAGGCCCCTTGAATTTTTCGCTTTGCAAGCGAAAAATAGGTGTGACTTTATCTGCTTAAAAATATTTTTTTCATATTACCCCCCCGTATCAAAACATCAAGGATTTTTTTATAACTTAATCAAAAATCATGGCTTAGAGATTAAAAAAATAGTGCTACGCAAAGATGAGATCGCTGGACGCACGGACACGGCGTGCCGTGCGAGCGATGACGTTTTTTCTATTATGTCATGCCTATTTTTCGACAAAGGAGAAAAATTCAAGGCATCTTCAAATTAAAAAAATATAGTGCTGCGCAAAGATGAGATTTCTTGACGAAGTGACGCGCAGCGCACTTCGAGAAATGACTGTAAATAGGATTTATAGCGCCGCGAAAGGGATGTCGTTATTTTTTATAGGTTCTTAATATCTCGTGAGAAAAAAACAGGAGCGTGATCACTCCTGTTTTTTTGCGTCAGGCAAAGTTTATTTTGCCCAGTAGGCATAGGCGGTGTAAAGTGCGGCAATGCCGACGATAACCTCCAAAATAGAAACAATAATCGGTGCAAAACCGAATAAAAAGGTCAGTAAATTGAAGTCAAAAGCGCCGACTAAACCCCAGTTGATACCGCCGATAACGGTTAAAATCAGTGCAATTTTATCTAAAATCATTTTATTTCTCCTCTTAGAAATGTGCATTTGTGTAAAAAAGAATAATAATATTGCCAAATCGGCTTTTGTTTTTTATGTATATCTTGTGTGAGGAGAATTCAATGTCTGAAAAATTTGCAAATTTTATCGCAACTTATGGCGGATTCGGTTTGTCGCCGAAAGCACCGGGGACTGTCGGCTCAGTTGCAACCCTGCCGTTGGCTTTTGTTTTGGCTTATTTTGGCGGGATTTACGGAATTGTTGTGGCGGCGATTTTGATCTTTGTTATCGGTACGATTGCCACGGATGTTATTGTCAGCAAACAAGAAGATAAAGATCCGAAAAAAGTTGTGGTCGATGAAGTGGTCGGCCAGCTTTTGACGTTTTTGTTGGTGGCCGATGACTTATACCGTAATACACATAACTGGTGGCTGTATATCGTCGGATTGCTTGCCTTCCGCTTTTTCGATATATGTAAAATGGGGCCGGTCAGATGGTTTGATCGTAATGTGAAAAATGCCTATGGTGTGATGATGGACGATGTTTGCGCCGGTTTAATGGCGGCTTTCGCCGTGTGGCTGGTTAAAGCCTATCTGCCGACGCATTTCTGAGGCTTATTTTTTCAAAGCGCGCCATTTGGCTACATTTTGATTATGTTCAGCCAAAGTGCGGGCGAAATTATGGCCGCCGTTTCCCGAAGCCACGAAATATAAGTAAGGGGTATGATCCGGATGAGCGGCTGCCATGATGGCTTCTTTTCCCGGATTGCATATCGGAGCCGGTGGCAGGCCTGCGTACTTATATGTATTATACGGACTGTCAATCTCTAAATCTTTGCGTAAGAGCGGACGACCGAGTTCTGTTTGTCCCATGGTCAGAGCATAGATGACCGTCGGATCGGTTTGAAGCAGCATACCTTGCTGCAAACGATTGATAAAAACAGAAGAAACCTGTTTTCTTTCGTCGCTCAGCCCCGTTTCCTTTTCAATAACCGATGCCAGAACAAGTAATTCGCTCTTGCTGTTGAGCGGCAGATTCGGATCGCGGTCTGCCCATGCTTGATCCACAATTTTTTTCATTGCTGCGGTTGCCTGATCGACAATTTTTTGCCGTTCATAGCCTTTAGAGAAAGTGTATGTTTCAGGTAAAAACAAACCTTCGGCCGGCATATTAAAGTCACCGGCAAGAAAAGCATTGCGGCGCAAAATTTCCGCATATTCATGAATGGTTCGGCCTTCCGGAAAGGTGATTTTGCGCAAAAAAAGTTTTCCTTCCGCCAGAAGTTTCGCCGTTTCAATCAGGGAAACAGGGCGATCGATCAAATATTCACCGGCTTTTATCTTGGGAAAAATTTGATGAATTTTTGCATAGGCAATAAAGTAAAATTCGTGGCGGACGAGACCGTTATGACGCAAAATTTCCGCAATTTTCGGCAAAGAGGAACCATGCGGAATTTCAATGATTTTCGGCTCGCTGACGGTAACAGGTGTGTTGAAAACCTCTCTGATATGCATATAAAAAAGCGCTGCGGCCGTACCGAGCAATAATGCTGATATTTGAACGAACCGCAGAGCTTTTTTCATGGTTTATCTCAATCTTCGTATTTTTTGAAAATAATCGAGGAGTTTGTACCACCGAAACCGAATGAATTGGACATAGCCGCTTTTATGTTTTTCTTCTTTGGCTTTAAGGCGACCAAATCCATATCGGCAACGGAATCATCCGGATCTTCTAAATTAAGTGTGGCCGGACAGGTTTGCTCAACAATGGCCTTGATGGTGTAAACAGCCTCAACAGCACCGGCCGCACCGAGTAAATGACCGACGGCGGATTTTGTTGAAGACATGGACATGTTTTGCATTTTGTTTTGGAACAGACGGCGAACTGCTTGCGCTTCGCCGAGATCGCCCAGTGGTGTCGATGTTCCGTGAGCATTAACATAGTTGATGTCTTCAATTTCAACACCATGCTCTTTTGCGTGATCGACAGCCATTTTCATCGCTCGATAAGCACCGTCGCCATCCGGACAAGGGGCTGTCATGTGGTGCGCATCACCGCTCATACCATAACCGACAACTTCGGCATAAATATGCGCACCGCGGGCTTTTGCGTGTTCCAATTCCTCCAGAACAACCGCGCCGGCGCCTTCGCCCATAACAAATCCGCTGCGGCGCTTATCCCACGGACGGGAAGCCTTTTCCGGCTCGTCATTAAATTCAGCCGTTATGGCATGCATGCGCGCAAAGCCGGCCAAACCCAATACGTTGACTGCGGATTCGGCACCGCCGGCAACCATGACATCGGCATCACCCATTGCAATGATGCGTGCGGCATCACCAATGGCGTGCGTTCCGGTTGAACAGGCTGTTACACACGCGTGGTTCGGCCCTTTCAGCCCGTGATCAATTGAAACCGTTCCGGAAATTAAGTTGATTAAACAGGAAGGTATGAAAAACGGCGAAATGCGTTTAATGCCGACTTCGTTGAAAGACAGTGCATTTTCATAAATGTTGTTTAAGCCGCCGATACCGGAGCCGATCATTACGCCGGCGCGGTATTGTTCTTCTTCGCTTAACTCTTTCGGTTCATAGGCGGCATCTTTCAGGGCATCGTTTGCTGCCGCAACGCCGTATAAAATGAACTTATCAGCTTTTTTCTGATCTTTCGGCGCCATGACGCTGTCCGGATTAAACTCATGCTCGCCTTCACCCCAAGGAACTTGTCCCGCAATTTGTACAGGAATATCTTTTAAATCAATGTTTTCAATGCGGCGAATGCCGGACTTGCCTTCCATCAAGCATTTCCAGTTATACTCAACGCCGCGCCCGAAAGGCGATACAATACCTAAACCCGTTACGACAACTCTTTTCATACACATACCTCTTGTTATTTTATTAAAAAAACTCGCTGTTATAACTAAAGCGAGTTTAATTTAAAGAAAGCCTTACGACTTACGCATTCTTAGAAAGATAGTCAATAGCATCTTTTACAGTTAAAATCTTTTCTGCCGCTTTGTCAGGGATTTCGCAACCGAATTCTTCTTCAAAAGCCATAACCAATTCAACTGTATCCAAGCTATCAGCGCCTAAATCATCAATAAAGCTGGCTGTTTCAACAACCTTTGCTTCATCAACGCCCAAGTGCTTAGCAACAATCTTTTTTACGCGCTCTGCGGTATCATCAGTCATGATAAATTAACCTCTTCTAATTAAAACAAATTTTCAGGTTCCTCACCTGTTCCCTTTCATTAGCATAAAACGGGGGCGTTTGACAAGCATTATTTTCGTTTTTATCCTGATATTTTGTTTATATCTGGTAAAAAATTAGTTATTTCAATGGATTACAGATTTTATTTTTTTGTATAAAATGTTAAAAAAACCGAAAAATCTCTTAAAATCGCTTCATAAAAATCTTGCATTCCGTGCAAAGATCAAATATATTGCCTCCGAGGAGAGGGATTATGGTCAAAGTGGTGACGTTCGGTTGCCGGATGAATGCGTATGAATCGGAAGTGATCAAGGAAAAGTTGAAAAACTTTGATCGGCTGATTGTGGTGAATACCTGCGCCGTTACCGGTGAGGCCGAACGGCAATGCCGGCAGACCATACGTAAATTAAAACGGGAAAATCCGCAGGATGATATTGTTGTCACCGGTTGCTCGGCGCAAATTAATGCGTCTAAATTGGCTGAAATGCCGGAAGTTTCTCTGGTTCTGGGTAATAAAGAAAAAAAAGAGATCGAAAAATATGTGGCGGCCGCTTTTGCTTTAAAGCAGGTTGTCGGTGATATTTTTGCCGATGATGATTGCGATGACTCCATTATTACCGGATTCGAAGGACGGC
>JAFVEP010000006.1 GCA_017475935.1 Alphaproteobacteria bacterium | reverse complement strand
TACTTTCTTTTGTAAGTTTTGTATTTCATATTTTTGTTGCATTTTAACCTCTTATAGAAGTGATTTCTTTGTATCTCTTCTTCAAAAGTCTTGCAACTTTTATCCTATTTTGAGTCTCACATGTTTCTGAACTAGGTCAGTCTTTTTTTTAAATTTGTGCAGATTTGACAACCGCAACATTACTCACGGCCAGAATAACCAATGTAGCGATAATGCTGAAATTAAAACTAAGAACATAAGATACCGCCGCCAAAAGAACGTACGCTATGGTCGTAACGCGCAGCGTTTGCGCAAACGGTACTTTCGCCCACGCCGCCATCGGCCATGCCAACAGCAATGTATAAAGCAAAATGGCTACGGAAACAAAAATCAGCAAACCCAAAAAGATAGAAACGAACATCCATTTGCTTGATTTTTGCACAAGCTGATCTGCAAACTGATCAACAACTTCATCATCTATTATCATATTCGGCATTTGACTTAAGCTTCTAATTTCCGTTTTCTGCGGACTGATGGCATATAAATATTTTTTGCTGATAAAGATACCCGTTTCGGTCAGATTTGTGGCCGCAAACTCATCCACACGCGTATCCAAAACAATCCGCACTTTTTGACCATTTGCGTCAAAGTCTCTTTCCAACACCGTATTTTCCGGCGAAACAATCACACCGTTTTCTATCGTAATCGGCAAGAAATATTTAATCTCCTGCGCTGCTTGCGGTACAGATGTTCTAATCAAATTGTTTATCGTCGGCGTGGCCAAGCTGGCAAGAACCAAAGCATAAATCAACACCAAAGCGACACCTAAAAATTTGTTTTCAATAAAAAATCTTTCATTTAGACCTCCGTTTTATAGGTTATTGAATCAATATTCTTCAAATAAATCAAGTTGTTTTTCTTCTTTTTCATATAAAATATCCATAGCCATTTTAACAATTTCCGCATTAACAGCCGATTGATAAGCCAGCGAAATCTGATCAATTTCTTCAACCAAATCACGAATATACTTAAACGAACGGCGTGCGTTCAATACAATATAGTCAAGCGTTTCCGGATTAATCATAATTTGTCTGTCGTTAAACAGTTTAACCACCAGCATACGCATCATTTTGTCATCAGGCGATTTAATCTCTATGCTCGGCAGCATATTTAAGCGCGATTGCAAATCTTTCAAGGCAAAATGCATTCTGCTCGGCGCATATTCAGACGTCCACAACATATATCGATCTGCGCTATGATAGATGTTAAACAAATGGAAGAGCGCTTCCATATCCGCCTTTGGCGTCAAGTTTTCTATCACTATGCTTTGATTTTCGTGGGCGATTCGGTTCACACTGCGCAAGTGTATCCGCCGTGCATCGAGCAAAGAAACTTTACTCGGAAATTTGAGCGAGCGTGCTACTTTGTCGGCAAACAAATGTGCCAAGTGCGACTTTCCGCAGCCGGCCGGTCCATAAATAACCAATCCGTGATCATACCAATCCGGCCATGCATTGAGCATATCAAAAGCCTCCTGATTGCAGGCCGAAACCATAAAATCCTCCCGCCCCATAAAGACTTTTTTACCAAAATCAAAAGGCAACTGTCTCAGTTCTTCATCATCTTCATTGATCATGGTTTGCCAACACTTCCATCACCTTTTTGTGCAGATCGCCTAAACTATACGGCTTGCTCATAAAATAAAAATCTTTCGAACCGGCTAATTCTTTGCGGGCAATTTCTTCAGAATATCCCGAGGCCAAAATAATCAGCATTTCCGGTTGTTTTTGATGTACAATTTCCACAAGTTCCGCCCCGCTCATACCCGGCATCATCATATCTGTAATCATCATATCAAAATGTTCGCCGTTTTCAATGTGTTCCAAGGCATTTTCGGCGGATATGCAATCAACAACATTAAATCCTTTTCGCCGCAATCCTCTGGCCCCGACTGTTCGTACGGCATCTTCATCTTCCACAAACAAAATTTTCACATCTTGCGTGTTTTGTGATAAAGCTCGTTTGCTGTCAAAAACCGAAACATTTAACCCCAATATCATCTTATCATCATATGAGGCAACGGGATCACTGAGCGTCTTCAATGCCGCTTTGCCTGATTTATCCAAAATCACTTCATCTTTCGCCTGTTCTTCAACAGTTGCCACCGGTGTTATGTTATTTTCGTATGCCGGCAGATAAATTTCAAAGGTTGTACCTTTACCGACCTCACTGGCAACTTTAATGAATCCTTCCGTCTGTCTGACAATTCCATAGACCATGGCCAAGCCCAATCCGGTTCCCGATCCGACGACATTTTTCTTCGTCGAGAAGAAAGGTTCAAAGATGCGATTGATATTTTCCGCCGGAATACCGCATCCCGTATCTGTCACGCTGATAACCACAAAATCCCCCGGTTTGACAATATCGGCACCGAATTGATAAGGCTGATTTAATCTTTCCGAGCGCGTGGCGATATTCAAAACACCCTTGCCGTTCATGGCATCTTTGGCATTGATAGCCAAATTGATCATAACCTGAGAAAACTGAACCGGATCAACGCGAATATAACCTAAATCGGTTCCATAAGAGATTTGTACTTTAATCTGATCGCCGACCAATCTGACAAGCAAATGATCAATTTCCGCAAAGGCCTCCGTCACATCGATTAATTTCGGATTCAGCGGTTGTTTCCGCGAAATAGCCAATAGCTGACGAGCCACACCGGCGGCGCGGTTAGCGTTTTGCTTTAATTGTACCAAATCCGAAAATGACGGATCGCCGACACCGTGACGTTGAATCAACAAATCGCAATACCCGATGACAGCAGTCAAAAGATTGTTAAAATCATGCGCCACACCGCCGGCAAGCTGTCCAAAGGCTTGCATTTTTTGCGCTTGCGCCACCTGCATTTCCAAATTTCGCTTATTTGTCGCATCTTCAATATAAATCACCAATCCGTCCTGATTTTGATCTGCAAAATGATGTTTCAACGGACAAGCTACAACTTGAATATTTTTATCCTGTTCGATGTTCTGCACAGATGTTTCAAAGCGTGTGCACATTTCCGCCGCCGTTTTGGAATTCAGAACATTTTTGATTTTTCCGCAAGAAGGCGCATCAAAAAAGACACTCACATCCGATCCCAAAATTTTCTCTTTATCTTTGCAAAAAATTTCGGCAATTTGATTATTGACCAGCGAAATTTTCTGATGTTCATCCGTTAAAATAATGCCGACCGGAGCCGAATTGAAAACGCCGTCGAACCGATCTGTCATTTGATTTAAGTCTTCTTTGAGTTGCTTATCATTCGGCAAATTCCACATCACGACGCCTCTGATTTTTAACTCATTATTTTCACGAATATTGACCTGCTTCACGAACGCTTCCGAAGTACCGTCAGCCGTTTTAAACACAACGTTGCCGTCGTAATATCCTTCTGTTTTCGACATATTTTCCGACTGATAAGCCACGAACTCGTCAATCGTTTTGCCGATAGCCGTATTTTTATCGACGTTCAAATAATCTGCCAATGTATTATTAATATATTCAATTTTTCCCGTGCGGTCACACGTGTATAAGCCGACAGCCAAAAAGTCCAGAAAGTTATGTAAAGAGGCTTTTTCCTCAGCAAAAATTTCCTCCATATTTTTATAAGAAGTAATATTTTCAACCGTCCAAAAAATATAACTCTCTTTATGAATTTTCTTCAAAGAATATTCATCTTCAAAGATATCCGTCTTATTCAAATAGATCGGCTTTACGGTTATACGCAGCCACTCGGCGGCTACAAACACACTGTTCTTTTTCGGATTAATTGATAGAACAACCGTGGTTTCCTGAAGTTTATTGACTGCCGAGGTTAATTTTTGTAAATCCAGTTTATTAGCCGCAGAATCAATAATATTATTTTCTAAAAATGACAGAATAGAACTGTCTTGAAAAAAATCGACCGCCGGTTTATTGGCCAGAATAGCCTCACCTTTGGCATTATCCACCCGAAAACAAGTCGTTTTATCTTTTAAAATTTCCGAAGCCAAAGCACCGAATCCGATCGCATGTTCGCTGACCTTCAAGATACGGATTGTGATCAGAATACAGACAATATTCCATAAAATCACCGCTACCAAAATATAAAAAGAATATTGCGGATAAATAAAAAATGAAAGCAGGCTTAAAGAAAGAAACATAATCGCATACGCCAGAAAGATTAAATTTCTTTCCAATTGGCGATCCGGTCGACGATTATTAATATCTCCAAGCATGAGTTAAAGTCCGTATTTTATGTTAAGACATCCGCCTTGGTTTTTCCCGTACGTGCCGGAATTTCGGCAATCACGCGTGAAACTTGAGCCAAACCATTAAGCATCAAAATCATATCTTCGTCAAAGCGCTCACGTTCATAACGTTCCAAATAAACGCGAAGTGTCGCGCCGTTGGTTCCCGTTCCCGACAGGCGATAGACGATACGCGACTGATCGGTAAAATAAACGATTAAACCGTTTTTGGTGGAACTGCCGTCAACCGGATCATTATAAATAAACGGAACGGCTTCTTTGATGGTAAATCCGTTGAAGCTCATCCCCTTCAGGTCCGGAAGTTTCTGTTCTAAATCAGCCATCAACTGATTGGCAACTTGCGGATCAATGCCCTCATAATCGTTGCGCATATAATAGCTGCGCCCGTATTTCTGCCAATGCCGACGTGTAATTTCTTCAATAGATTCTCCTGTAGCAGCGACAATATTGAGCCAAAACAGAACCGCCCAAATGCCGTCTTTTTCACGAATATGGCTCGATCCTGTACCGAAACTTTCTTCACCGCAAAAAGTAATACGCTGACTATCCATCAGGTTGCAAAAGTATTTCCAACCGGTCGGAACTTCGTAATAACCGATATTCAGAGCTTTGGCAACACGCGCCACAGCCGTAGAAGTTGCCGCCGATTTTGCCACACCGAAAATGCCGTTTTTGTAGGCTGGAATATATTTATAATTATCGGTCAAAATGGCCAGGCTGTCACTCGGGGTAACAAAAAAGCTTTTTCCCAAAATCATGTTTCGATCGCCGTCACCGTCATTTGCCGCTCCCATATCCGGTGCATCTGAAGAATACATCAAATTGACCAAATCTTTTGCATAAATCAAATTCGGATCCGGATGCAAACCGCCGAAATCTTCCAGCGGAACATAATTCACCACACTGCCTTTCGGCGCACCGAGAATTTCTTCAAAAATTTTCTGTGCATAAGGACCGGTCACGGCATTCATGGCATCAAAAACAAAACGAAACCCTGAAGCAAAAAGTTTTTTAATCGCGGCAAAATCAAATATTTCTTCCATCATTTGCACGTACTCATTGACCGGATCTATGACTTCTATTTCCATATTTTCCAATTTTTGCGTGCCAAGCTTACTCAAATCAATATCCGCTGTTTCCAAAATTTTATATTCGCTGATTTGTTTGCTGTTTTCATAAATTTGATCACTGATTGCTGTCGGGCATTGACCGCCTGATGCAACCGCATATTTAATACCGAAATCCCCGTTTATGCCGCCCGGATTGTGTGAAGCCGAAAGGACAAAACCGCCATCGGCGTGATTTTGCAAAAGAATGCGCGAAGATGCCGGTGTTGACATAAACCCGTTTTGGCCGACGATCATTTTTTTCATGCCGTTCGCCGCCGCCATTTTCAGAATCTTTTGAATCGCTACTTTATTAAAATATCTGCCGTCACCGCCCAAGATAAAAACTTTTCCTTCAACACCGCCGATGGCGTTAAAAATGCTTTGAATAAAGTTCTCCAAATAATTTTCCTGTGTAGCAACTTTAGACTTTTTTCGCAAGCCGGCCGTTCCCATTTTTTGGTCTGTATACGGTGTCGTTTGAACAATTTTTAACATATATGTAACCTTTCACAAAAATTAATTACCCACTTTATGATATAATCTATCATTAAAAGAATTGCGAGGTAAAGTTTTTTTATTATCTTGAACACACTTATTTATTTTGCCATAAAAACGCCGTCAGTTGTAAAATTTCACGACGGGCATAAACATCGTCCATCGTCATATCCGCAAGTTTAGCGGCAATTCGGTCAGCCGGACAAATTCCCGTTTCCACACACTGAAAGACATGACGCTCCATTAAGCCTTGCGCTGTTCTGTAACCATATTTTTTTTCATCAATACGCGGATCAAAAGCCGAATCAATGTTATCTTCACTTTGCCGGTTCGGTACCACAATCCAATTCAAATATTTTATCCCGCGGGCGGCCACCTCTTTTTTGGCCTGCCACACTAAGTCGGCGTATTTATTTTTCTCCAACCAATGCGGATCGTTCTTTTGCTTAACCACAGATATCAGCGTATGCGCCGCAGCAAAAACGGATGCGTATTGTACATTTTCCGCGCTCGGAATATCCGCTACAACGACCTCTTGCACGCCCTCTTGCGCTGAAAATTCATCAAGTGAAGAAATTAAATTCGGCATAGGCAACTGCACATGGTGCGTTGCCATATAACGGCGGCGATTTTGTATAAAAGTCTCAACAGACCGGTTATGCGGTGCAAACAAGCTGACTTGATAGTTATCCTGCCACAAAGCGGCGGCTAAATTCAACGCCAGTGTCGTTTTTCCGACTTCTGAATTTGCGCTGCTTATCACAATGACCGGAACATTTGCAAACATTATTTTTGAGCCACCTTAACCGCGCCGCTGTCGGTAACCACAAAACAAGATTTATTCTCGCGTTTCATTGTTCGGCAAATTTTGGAGGCATCATTTTTTGCCAAACCGACCACTTTCGAACGATACATAGTCTTATTCTGCGCCTGAATTTTTTCGACTTTAATGTTGTAGACGGCAAATTTTTTAGCTAAATTATTTTTTGTGGCCAGTGCATAATTTTTAGCCTGCTGATAATCGGAAAACGACCCGACCTGCACGGCATATTTGCCGTTTGACACGGCTTTCACCGCCGTCTTAGTCACCTTAGTCACCTTTTGATTTACCGTCGCCGATTTTGCCGTACGCGGCAACGCAACACGCTTATTGACCGAAGCCACTTGCGCCGTATATGCACCGCCGTCAATTTCTTTTTTCAGCGCAGCAATATTGATATTGTTCGATTTTTTCAAATTGAGCAAACCTTTATCCATCATCAGCGCCACTTTTTTATCTCTCTCATTCCAGTACCTATGCCCCATCGTTACAGCGATCACTCTTTTGTTATAACGCTTCGCAGAAGTGATAATATTGTACCCCGAAGCGGCTGTATAACCGGTTTTCATACCGTCAGCACCGGCAAATGTTTTCAAAAGATGGTTATGTCCGTAGATCGTATGGCCTTTGTACTGAAAGCTGTTTTGTGCAAACCATTTGTAATACTGAGGAAAATGATTATATACGGCCATCGCCAGTGTCGCCATATCACGGGCTGTTGTTTTTTGCTGTGAATTCGGCAAACCGGAAGCGTTTTTGAAAACGGTATGTTTCATACCAAGCTTACGCGCTGTTTGTGTCATCAGAACCGCAAATTCCGCCTCACTTTTGGAAAAATGTTCAGCCAGAACCGTTGCACAGTCATTAGCCGATTTAACAATAACAGCCATAATCGCGTCTTTGACCGTAATCGTTGTACCGGCACCGACACCGAGTTTAGACGGCGAACGTCCTGCCGCCACACGTGAAACTTTCAATTTATCTGTTAGCTTTAAGCGCCCTTTTTCCAACGCGTTGAAGGTTATATACAGTGTCATCAGCTTGGTCAAAGAGGCCGGATAACGTAACTGATCTGCATTTGATTCATACATAACTTTACCATTTTCGGCATTAACCATAATTGACGAGGTTGCCGCCGATGCTGCCCTTATTCCAAACAATATCAGCATTAAAAGTAAAGCAATTTTCTTAATCATTTTTTCCCCTTTGCATAAAATCTTAGGCAATTTTACGTTAAAAAAGGTAATAAATGGTTAATAAGTCCTTTATTTTTATTCTCCGTGTCTGTTTTTTTTTGATTTTTATAAAAAAGACTTGACTTTTGCTGCGGGGGGGTAATGTGAAAAAAAATATTTTTAAATAGATAAAGTCACCCCTATTTTTAGCTTGTAAAGCGAAAAATTCAAGGGGCCTCCCAAAATCTTAAAGCAAAAGAAGAAGTAATATGAGAACAAAAACAAACATTTTCCCAACAAATCTACAACCGGAGTACGCCGAAAATGCGCTGCAATTTTTGAGCGCCGTGTACAATAAAAGGTACACGAGTGAGAAATTCGCCAGCAGATTCAAGCAGAGCGGGAGAAGTATGATTGAAATG
>JAFVEP010000005.1 GCA_017475935.1 Alphaproteobacteria bacterium | reverse complement strand
GGCAATACCGGCGGTGATACAGGCAATACCGGCGGTGATACAGGCAATACCGGCGGTGATACGGGCAATACCGTCGAGGATTTTAACAAGAATCGGGAATATACGGGGGCTCTTTTGAATCGATATAACGGCTCTACATCAACCTCCGTAAATTATTTGGGGGCTATTAATGCGGCGTCAGCATACACGGCTTTGAAAGATGTTGCTTTAAATACGGTTCATGTCGGTGTTCTGGATAGCGGTGTGTGGGGAAATCATCCGG
Source organism: Alphaproteobacteria bacterium (assembly GCA_017475935.1). Lineage (GTDB taxonomy): Bacteria > Pseudomonadota > Alphaproteobacteria > RF32 > CAG-239 > RUG410. The sequence goes on along the minus strand of JAFVEP010000005.1, from coordinate 10,587 downwards.
AATTTTTAATGGCTGACGGCAACAGTAAAGTGACCGGTTATAACTATGATTACGGACCATGCCGCAACGGAGATAATTCACATTGCTGGGCTTTACTGACTTCGGGAAATACGGGTGTTTCCTATATGGTTTTATATGGCGAAAAGGGCGTTATTGCCGATAGTTACAGCGATTTATCGGAAGATGAGTTTGAAGATGCGATGATGTGGATGGCTTCATATCCGGCGGATTATGATTGGGATTCAGCGAAATATCACAACTATTACTATCCGAACAGCTATCAGGTGATCGGTGATACGGGGCTGATGCACGGAACAAATGTCGCCGGCATTATTGCAGCACAGAAAAATGATATCGGCTCGATGGGCGTTGCTTATGAAAATGCGCGGATTACAGCCATTCGCTGGGATTTTTATTCTTCGATTTATGATCCGATGATCAAGTTTTTGAATGACGGTGTTTTTGCCGTTAATCTGAGCATTGGTGTTGATGCCGATGATGATTTGAATGCTGCTAATATCAATGATGTTTCTACCGGATGGGGAACAAGTTATTTGCAGGCTGTGCGTAAAATTATTCAGGCCAATACCACCAAAAACGGACATGTTGACGGAATGATTGTGGTGAAAGCTGCCGGAAATGAAAGTTATTCGCAACCGGATGTTCAATCGGGGGTTAAACTTTTGAAAAAATCATTCGGATCGATTTTTTCGCCGCGTTACTACAATGAACTGCAAATGGTTGTGGTGACTGCGGTTGATGTTGATGTCGATGCCGCCGGACACATTAACGGCTATAAACTGTCCAATTTTGCCAATCAATGCGGTGTGACGAAAAATTATTGTATTGCGGCGCCGGGTGGTGACACAAATGCGGCGAATACCTACACAACAAAAGCATTATATGCGCCGGGTGAAACGGATACGACTAATCGCTATTACGGTATGGCGGGGACATCGCAGGCAACGCCGATCGTTACCGGAAGTTTGGCTTATTTGAAAGGAGCATATCCTTATCTGACGTCTTCGGAATTGATTGAACTGATTTTGACCACGGCCAATAAAAATTCAACCGATACCTTTACGGCCGAAAAATACGGTGCCGGTCTTTTAGACTTGGGTGCGGCGGTTTCGACGTATGTTTCAGACAGTCGAAACACATTTAAAATCACTACGTTTAACGGTACGGATACGCAAAGCCGAAAAATCAGTCTGGATGATACCCGTTTGAGCGTTCCGAGTGCGATGCAAAATGCACTGATGAAAGCATTGCCGAAAACGATTACGGCTTTTGATAAGTATAATCGTCCGTTTGAATTTGCGACATCTTCCTTTGTACAAAAGACGCATGGCGGTTACAGATCGTTCAAAAATGATGTGAGAAAAGCGGCCAGCCGGCGGAAAATTAATCATGAAGAGCATGACAATATTCGTTTCGCATTTAGTGAGCCGAATGCCAAAACAGATCCGTATGCGTGGAAATATATGGATGTTTCTTATCGCCAAGGGGCTCATGAATTCGGTTTTTATTTCAGTGAAAATACAGCCTATGATGCGGAAAAATACTTTGCTAAAGAGACACTTAATCCATTTATGTCGTTTAATAATGCATACGGTGTGCGCAATCAATATCATCTGACGTCGTCGTCAGAATTGAAAATAGATGCCGTATATGGTCGGAACGGACTTTATGACGGGGATTATGATTATCGCGATGCTAAATTTACGCGGCCGGCTTATGCTTTGAATTCGACGTTGACGGTTTATCAAAACAAGCAATATCAATTGGGAATTTCTTCCGGTGTTCTGGCCGAAGAAGATGCGCTGTTGGGTATGAACGGATCGGGAGCAATGGCTGTTGAACGCGGACAGACATTCCATGGCGGTGTCACCGCTTCGTGGTTTGTAACGCCGGCATTGACAATATCCGGAAGCTACTATCAAGGGTTTACCCGTGGATTGTCGATGAATTCGGGATTGATCGAAACCTCTGATTTGGTCAGTGAAAGCTTTGCCGCCGATATGAATTATCAGTGGGATAAAACATTAAATTTCGGTATGCAAATCAGTTCACCTTTACGGATACGCAAAGGTGAACTGTCCGTAGACTTTCCTCAAGGCCGCGACAGCTATTCCGAAGAAGTTTATCGTGCGCGATATCAGGCACGCTTAAAACCTGACAGCAGAGAATATAAGTTTAATTTCTATGCTGATAAAGAAATTTCACCGCGCTTGAGTTGGCGTGCAGAAACCGGTGTTCGCATTCATCCGGAACATCAACGAGGGAAAAATGACTATCGGATGATTGTCGGTTTGAATTGGACTTTTAATTAACGGGAGATTCCCTATGCGGGACTATTTATGGAAAGAAAAGCGCTTTTTGCCGCTTTTGGTGACACAGTTTTTCGGAGCTTTTAACGATAATTTATTCAAAAATACGCTGATGACTTTTGTGGCATACAGAATGCTCGCTGATACTCAAACCGTCAGCCTGTATTCCAATGCGGCCGCCGGCATCTTTATTCTACCGTATTTTTTGTTTTCGGCGTTTGCCGGCTTGCTTGCCGATAAATTTAATCGCGCGCACTTAACGCGCATTTTAAAAATAACGGAGTTACTGCTGATGGTTGCGGCCGGAATGGTGTTTATGACGCAAAACGCATTTTTGCTCCTGATGATTTTGTTTTTTATGGGATTGCAATCAACGTTTTTCGGGCCGATTAAGTATGCCTTGCTACCGCAACTTTTGCGCTCGGAAGAGCTGATCGCCGGCAATGCTTATGTGGAGGCCAGTACGTATGTTTCCATTATATTGGGATCGGTCTGCGGAACGATCCTTCCTGTTTATGCCAGCATTGCTTTGCTGATTTTTTGTTCACTGGTCGGTATGACGGCAAGTTTCTATATTCCGAATACACCGGGGGTGCAACCGAAATTGCCGCTTAATTTTAATTTTTTGCAGCAAATCGGACGCAATATACGCTTTATTCGCTCACATGTGATTGTCTACCGAACCATTATCGGCGCAACGTGGTTTTGGATTTTGGGGACTTTTTTCTTAACTGAACTTTTTCCTTTATGCAGCAAAGTTTTTCATACCGAGCAAACGGTTGTGACGCTGTTTTTGATTTTGTTTTCACTCGGTGTTGCCACCGGTTCGTTTTTTTGCAATCGGTTGCTTAAAGGAGAAGTTTCAATCATATATGTGCCGATCAGTGCCATCGGTTTAAGTGTTTGTTCGTTTGTTATTTATCTGCTTTCCGTAGGTTTCAAGGCCGGTGAACAGATGCTGTCCGTGGGCGATTTTATGTTGATGCCGCGCGGTGCGGCAATTGCCGTGACATTGTTTTTGTTTGCCTTTATGGGCGGTATGTATATTGTTCCGCTGAATGCTTTGATGCAGAAAAAAGCACCGAAAAATTTTGTGGCGACGGTTATTGCCGGAAATAATATCATTAACTCTCTCGGCATGGTGGCGATTTCTTTGTCGGCGGCTCTGCTGTCCGCCTTTGGATTCAGAATTACCGATTTGTTTTTATATGTTGCCCTCATTAGTGCCGGCGTTGCTTTTTATATCTGCAAATTGCTGCCGGTGGCGTTACTGCGTTCGGTTTTTTGCTTTGTTTTGAATTTGTTTTTTCATGTGGAAGTTCAAGGAATACAAAACTTAAGACAGGCCGGATCGAAGGTTTTGCTTATTGCAAATCACGTTTCTTTGCTGGACGGTATTTTGCTGGCCGCTTATCTGCCGCGTAAAATTACATTTGCCATTGATAGCGATTGGGCGCAAAAATGGTATGTACGTTTGTTTGACGGTATTGTTGATTTTTATCCGCTGAATCCGACCAATCCGCTTTCGGTCAGATCATTGATCGGTGAGCTGGATAAAGGCAAAACGGTGATGATTTTTCCGGAAGGGCGGATCAGTGTGACGGGATCTTTGATGAAAGTTTATGAAGGCGCCGGTGTCGTGGCGGTGAAAAGCGGAGCTAAAGTTGTCGCCGTGCGTATAGAAGGGGCGGAGTGTTCCAAATTTTCCTACATCGGCGATTTGGTTAAAACCAGAGTTTGTCCGAAAATAAAACTGCATGTAATGCCGGCGCATCAGCTTGCCGTTGATGATAATTTAAGCGCGCGGGAACGGCGATATGTTCTGTCGCTTAAAATTCGTGATATGATGGCGGATATGATTTATAAAACTTCAGATAAAAATTCGACCTTGTTTAATCGATTGTTGGATGCCGCCAAAATGTTCGGTTCGGAACATAAAATCGCTTTAGACACGATGAAAAAAACACTCTCATACGGGCAGCTTTTGATGAAAATTTATGTTTTAGGCGCGGTTTTTACAAAAATGTTTGCCCGCAGCGAAAAAATCGGTATCTTACTGCCAAACAGCTTGGCCGGCGTGGTTAGCTTCTTTGCTTTGCAATCCGGCGGAAAAATTCCCGTGATGATGAATTTTTCTTTAGGTACAAAACCTTTTGCTTCATCAATTGAAACGGTTAAACTGACCACGATTCTGACAGCGCGGAAATTTATTGAACAAGGTCATTTGGAACATCTGGAACAGGAAGCTGAAAAAGCCGGCGTTCAGATTGTTTATTTGGAAGATGTGGCAGGGCATATTCGCCTGATCGATAAAATAAAAGGGCTGAAAAATTATTGGCTGAAACGCCGTTTAATGACTGATGCGCAAGCGCCGGCTGTGATCTTGTTTACTTCCGGATCGGAAGGATTGCCAAAGGCAGTCGTTTTGTCGCACGAAAATATTTTAGCCAATGTTTTACAAATTCAGCTCAATGTTCCCTTTAATTCAAAAGATATCATTTTAAACGCTTTGCCGATGTTTCACAGCTTTGGATTAACGGTGGGGACAATATTGCCTCTTTTACACGGCGTGAAAACCTTTTTCTATCCGTCACCTCTGCATTATCGCATCATTCCCGAAGCGGCTTATGATCTTCAGGCAACGGCGATTTTGGGAACGGATACTTTTCTTTACGGCTACGGCAGAATGGCCCATGCTTATGATTTCTTTTCGGTTCGTTTTGCGGTCGTCGGCGGTGAAAAATTGAAACAACGTACCGCTGATTTGTGGATGAAAAAATTCGGGGTGCGTATTTTTGAGGGCTACGGAACCACCGAAACATCGCCGGTTATTTCGGTTAATACACCGATGTTCTATAAAGAAAATACCGTCGGCCGATTTTTACCGAATATCCAATATCAGCTGCAAAAAGTTGCCGGTGTGGCGCAGGGCGGAAAATTGTTGATTAAGAGCGATACGGTGATGCTGGGATATATTTTTCACAGTCAGCCGGATGTCTTGCAAAAGTCTGATGAGTGGTATGATACGGGTGATATTGTGACGATTGATCAAGAAGGTTTTATTGAGATTAAAGGCCGAGCCAAGCGTTTTGCTAAAATCGGCGGTGAAATGGTTTCCTTAAATGCCATAGAACAACTGCTTGATACCTTATATCCGGATATATCCAAAGGGTTGATTATTGCCCAAGATGAGGCCAAAGGTGAAAAAATTGTGCTTGTAACGGCAGATGAAACAGTGAAACTTGCAGAGGTTAAAAAATATTTGAAAACACAGGGAATGAGCGAACTCAATTGTCCGAGGGAGCTTTTTTATGTTCAAGCCTTACCGCTGCTCGGCAACGGAAAATTTGACTATATGACAGCCCAACGGGAATATGAAAAGCAGTCAAAGTTAAGTGTTTAATATTCTCCGTCTTCTTCACCGATTTCATGATCATCAAGCGAATAACCCGTGGCGCGAATCGTACGGATATAGTCCGGACCGAATTCGTTCAGGGCTTTGCGCAGTCTGCGGATATGAACATCAACCGTTCGTGCTTCAACATAAACACTGTTGCCCCATACTTCTTTTAAAAGATCTTGCCGCGAAAATACTTGGCGCGGGTTTGATAATAACAGTTTGAGAATACGGAATTCCGTCGGACCGACACGCACGTAGTTTTCGCCGCGGAAAACTTTCTTTTCAATCGCATTCAGGGTGATATCATGAAAAACATATTCTTTTTTCGCCGGTGCGGAAGTGGTGCTGACACGGCGCAAATTGGTTTTAATGCGTGCTAGCAGTTCGGGTACGGAAAACGGTTTTGTGACATAGTCATCGGCACCGGCAGATAATCCCGATACTTTATCTTCTTCCTGACCTTTGGCCGTGAGCATGATGATCGGAATGTTTTTTAGTTCCGGATTGTTGCGGATAATTTTGCATAGTTCCAGTCCGGAAATTTCCGGCAGCATCCAATCCAGAAGAATCAGTGACGGAAGATTTTTTTCGACGGCAGCCAAAACACGATTGCCGTGAGATACGGAAATTGTTTGATAACCGGCTTTTTCGAGATTGTATTTCAATAACAAAGCGATTGCTTGTTCATCTTCGACAATCATTATGGTTTCCATCATTTTTCTCCTGTATGTAAAAGTTTTTGTATGATTTTTTCCGGATGTGAAGATTTGAAAACAGCGCTTCCGGCAACCAATACGTCGGCGCCGTGTGCGACAACCGCAGGGGCTGTTTCGGTATTGATTCCGCCGTCTGCTTCAATCGTGATCGGATAGTTTCGGCTCATGTTTTTTAATGTCGCTATTTTGCTCAATTGGTCAGACATGAAAGATTGTCCGCCGAATCCCGGCTCGACGGTCATCACTAAAATGTTATCAATAAACGGCAAAAACGGCGCTAAAACTTCAGGATTTGTTTTTGGTTTGAGCGATATGCCGATTTTAAGATGCCTGTCTTTTATATAGCCGATGACAGCGTTTAAGTCGCTGCAAGCCTCGTAATGTACGGTGATCATGTCGGCGCCGCAATTGTCAAACATCGGCAGAAAATTCATCGGCTCCTGAACCATGAGGTGTACATCGAAAAACATTTTGGTGTAGGATCGCATTTGTCTGACAAGATCTGCTCCATAGCTTAAATTCGGCACAAAGTGACCATCCATTATGTCAAAATGAAGCCATTGCGCGCCGGCCTTATCGACCAGCTCAATTTGTTGTTTTAAATGCCCGAAATCGGCAGCTAATAAACTTGGTGCGACAATAACCATTGATAACCTTCCTTATGGTTATCATAGATGATGAAGGTTAAATTGTTGTAAACATAAGTTTATTATTCGCAAGTATTATTGGAAATTTTAGGATCGGGCATATGTTTTAGTTGTCGAATTGAAAAAAGGAGAAAATAAATGACAGAACATAATCATCAAAATATGCACCGCACCGATACAGAATGGGAACATAACAAAAAGGCCGGTGAAGATGCTTGGCATGAAACCAAAGAAACAAGCGGCAATATTTGGCATAAAACCAAAGAAATGGGCGAAAATGTTTGGGATAAAACCAAAGAAGTCAGCGGTAATATTTGGGATAAGACCAAAGAGGTCAGCGGTAATCTTTGGGAGGGAACCAAAGAATTGGCAGGATCATCGGATGATGACGACGATTGGGATGAAGATTATGAGGAAGATACAGAGGTTGATTTTGACGATGGCCTTATTGCGGAAGATGATTTAGAAATTGATCATCACATGCATCATTTTGATCGGGGCAGAACACATGCCGATCAGGGCGAGCATTATACACATCATCGCGATCAATTTTAAATATTTTGGGCTTGAGAAGCTTCTCCGGCGTGAGAAGCTTTTTTGTTTTCCGGATATTGATTTTGCAACATTTGAGCATATCTAAAAGGAGCATTGTTGAAAGAAAGGAGGGAGACTATGGGAGAAATAGCTAAGAAAATCGTTAAAATTGATGTGGAAAATTTGCTTAATGTTTTGAGTGAAGCCTATTCCGAGGAATGGCTGGCGTATTATCAATATTGGCTTGGGGCGAAAGTTGCCATGGGCTTGCAACGCAGTGAAATTGTGCGTGAATTTAATGAACATGCCAATGAGGAGCTGAAACATGCCAATTGGCTGGCAGATCGCATTATTCAACTCGGCGGAACACCGGTGATGCGGCCGTCAGAATGGGAAGGCAAGGCCCAGTGCAAATATTTGGCTCCGGATAATTTTGATGTGGCATCGCTTTTGCATGATAATTTAGATTCAGAACGCTGTGCCATCAGCCGCTACGAGGGGTTATGTAATTTGACCGACGGCCACGATTATGAAACGTTTCGTATCTCTGAAAAAATTTTAAAAGAAGAATTGGAACATGAACAAGAACTGGAAGATTTTGTTGCAGATTTGGAAACAGCTCGGAAATTTATGCAGGAATTCTGTTCTTGTTGATAAATAATACAAATTATCGAAAAAAAGACTTGAAATTTTGTGATTTTTAAGTATAAACAAAACAGTTGTCGTAAGGGTGCGCTTACCGAGAACTGTTTTTTTATATCGCACAAGTCCGCTCGCAAAGAGTTGGCATTTTTTTGAAAAATAAAATTATATGGTAAATACTGAATTTAAAATGCCTGAAATGACTGAAAATTTTGCAGATTTGCTGAATGAACAATTCGGTGAAAACGGAATTTTGGGCTCTGTTGTTAAAGGTACGATTGTAAAAGTTTCTGATGACTATGTCACCGTTGATGTCGGCTTGAAATCAGAAGGTAATATTCCGGTTCGCGAATTCGGAAACAATGCCGAACTGAAAGTCGGTGATGTTGTTGAAGTTTTGGTTGACAGATATGAAGACAAAGACGGTAACATCGTTCTTTCAAGAGAAAAAGCTCGCCGTGAAGAAGTTTGGGTTGATTTGGAAAAATCAATGAATGCCGGCGAACGTGTTAACGGTGTTATCTTTGGCCGTGTTAAAGGCGGCTTTACGGTTGATTTGAACGGGGCAATCGCTTTCTTGCCGGGTTCGCAGATTGATATTCGTCCGATCAGAGATATTTCTCCGTTGATGGGTATTTCTCAACCGTTCCAAATTTTGAAAATGGATAAAGTTAGAGGCAATATCGTTGTTTCTCGCCGTGTTGTTTTGGAAGAAACAAGAGCCGAAGCACGTGCTGAATTGATCGAAGGTATCAAAGAAGGCGCTATTTTGGACGGTGTTGTTAAAAACATTACCGACTATGGTGCATTCATTGATTTGGGCGGCGTAGACGGTTTGTTGCATGTGACCGATATTTCGTGGAAGCGAATCGATCATCCGGCTGAAGTTTTGACTGTCGGTCAGAACGTTAAAGTTCAAGTGATCCGCTTTAACGAAGATACTCAACGTATCAGCCTCGGCATGAAACAACTTGAAAGTGATCCGTGGAAAGAAGTTGCCGATAAATATAAAGTCGGTGACGTTTATAAAGGAAAAGTAACCAATATTACTGATTATGGTGCGTTCGTTGAACTCGAAGACGGAATCGAAGGTTTGGTTCATGTTTCCGAAATGAGCTGGACACGCAAAAACGTTCATCCGGGTAAAATTGTTTCGACTTCGGAAGAAGTTGAAGTTAAAGTTCTGGAAGTGGATGGCGATAAAAGACGTATCAGCTTGGGTATTAAGCAATGCACTCCGAATCCATGGGCTGCTTATATTGAAGAACATGCTGTCGGTTCGGTTATTACTGGTAAAATTAAAAATATTACCGAATTCGGTTTGTTTATCGGTTTGACAGATGAAATTGACGGTATGATTCACTTGTCTGATATTTCTTGGGAAAAATCAGGTGATGAGGCGGTTAAAGACTATACTAAAGGTCAGGAAATCGAAGCCAAAATCATTGATGTTGATGTTGAAAAAGAACGCATCAGCTTGGGTATTAAACAATTGTCGGAAGACAGCGTTTCGCAGGCTCTTGCCAGCTTGAAGAAGGGCGATGTTGTTAAAGCAATTGTTAAATCTCATGATGATAAAGGCGTGAACGTTGATGTTAACGGATTGACCGCTTACATTAAAAAAGCTGACTTGTCAAAAGAAAAAGCTTCACAAAATCCTGAAAACTTCAATGAAGGTGACGTCGTTGAAGCAAAAATTACTTCCGTAGACAAGAAAAATGCGAAAATCGGCATTTCGATCAAAGCTTTGGAAGTAGATGAAGAAAAGAAAGTATTGGAAGAATATTCAAATACAACTTCAGGTTCTTCGCTGGGTGAAGCTTTGGGAGAAGCTTTGAAAAAAGCAAACTAAGATTTCAGCTGATGAAATGAAAATCCCGATAGAGTGATCTGTCGGGATTTTTTAACGCATATAACATATTATATGTTTTGTGCGTTTTTATTTAGGGTGATGATAGGAATAATATGTTATATAGATAAGTTATTTAGAATTAATTGCATAAATATCTTGTTTATTACTTGACATTTCTTATTTTAAATAATATAACAAGGGGAATGTGAAAATAAGGATTATGTGCGTGTAGTAAGAATAATAGAGTTAATAAAACGGAGAAAAGGGCAACATAAGCGATTTCACGAAAACAAGTTAAAAAACAGAATTTTATTAAATGAAAGGAATCAATCAAGATGAAAAATCATAAAAAAATAAAAATAATCAAAGAAAAAGGGAGAAAAAAATATGGATATGTACAAACGATATAAGTCAGCATTGGGCTATGAGCTGGGTGATGACGGAATAGATAGTTACGGGGTGGATC
>JAFVEP010000004.1 GCA_017475935.1 Alphaproteobacteria bacterium | reverse complement strand
CTTTGACTTGATTTCTCAACATCAAATTGATATTATCCAGAACAAAATTAACAACCGACCGATGAAGGTTCTTAACTGGAATACTCCGTGCCAACTATTCTTCACTTCATAATCGTTCGGCTTCTATCTTGAATCTACATTACAAAACGGAAGATTTTTGATATTTGATAAGGTGGGGAAAATAAATGAATAAACATACCATCATTGAATTGCTGAATAACGAACAAGAGCAAGACAAATTGTTTCAAAGCGCCGATGCGGTGCGTCAGCAGGCTGTCGGCGACGAAGTTCATCTGCGCGGTTTGATTGAATTTTCGAATATATGCCGCAACAACTGTCTATACTGCGGCATACGCAAAGATAACAATCTGTTACGGCGTTACAGAATGTCACCCAAAGAAATTGTTGAAACGGCGCGGCGGGCGAAAGAACTCGGATTTCGTACAATTGTTCTTCAGTCCGGCGAAGATATGTGGTTTGAACAAAAAGTCATGTGCGGGATTATTGAAAAAATCAAAGCATTTGATGTAGCCTTGACTTTAAGCATCGGTGAACGTTCTTATGAGGACTATAAGGCTTTTCGCCATGCCGGTGCGGATCGGTATTTGATGCGTATTGAAACGACGGATCAAGATTTGTATCACCGGCTTGATCCGCATATGAGCTGGCAGCATCGGTATGAGTGCTTGATGATGATTAAGGAACTCGGCTATGAACTTGGCTCGGGAATTTTGGTCGGTTTGCCGGATCAGACAATCGAATCAATCGCCGACGACTTGCTGTTTTTACAAAGCATAGAAGTGGATATGGCGGGTATCGGTCCCTTTATCGCTCATCCGCATACACCCTTAAAAAACGCACCGAACGGTCCTTTGGATTTGGCTCTGAGGACGATGGCTGTTATGCGTTTAATGCTTCCGGATATTAATATTCCGGCGACAACAGCCATGGAAAGCCTTCATCCACAAGGGCGGATTTTAGCCTTGCAAAGCGGTGCTAATGTTGTTATGCCTAACGTGACGGAAGGTGAATATAGAAAACTATATGAATTATATCCGGGAAAAATATGTGTGAATGATACACCGGCACATTGTCAAACGTGTATCGGTATGAAAATCATGAGTATCGGACGGAAAATCGGTGCGGGATACGGAGGTCATAATGGAAGAATGCCGCAAGATGCATGAGACGGATATTGAAGGATTTGCTCCAAAACGCAAAGTCCTGATTTATAGAGATACAGGATGCGCCGATCTGACCATGTTGGAAAAATGTCTGAAAGAATACTTTGTTCCGCAAGGTGTTGCCGTGCATTTTGTCAGTGCCGATGAAATCATCAAAAAAAATGTGCTTGATCGTTCGGTGGTTGCATTTTTTATGCCCGGCGGAGCCAGTACACCTTACCGGCACAAGCTGGAAGTTCTCGGCAATGAAAAAATACGCCGGTATGTCTATAACGGCGGATTCTATTATGGAATTTGCGCCGGTGCTTATTATGCCTGCCAAAAAACGATTTTTGAACAGGAAATTCCGCAAAGCAGAATCGTTTCTGAATGCGGCTTGAATTTGATTGCCGGACAGGCTGTCGGAACATTGTATAGGCAATTAAATATTCAGCCATACAGTAAAAGCATAGATTCGGCGGCGGCAGTTGATTTAATATGGAATGATTCCGGTGAAAAATTTGTTTCGCACTATCATGGCGGTTCATTTTTCACTTTGCGCCAAAATAAAAGAAACAAAGTACTCGCATACTATGACTTGGAAGGAAAACCGCCGGCAATCGTTCTGTCTGCATATGGCCGCGGTGCGGCAGTGATTTCCGGTGTTCATTATGAAAATTCGGGAGCCGATTTGTTAAAAGTGATGCGCCTGTTGCATATTGATTCGCCAAAAGGATACATGATGGCTGAAAAATTGCAAAAAAATGAAAGTCAAAGACAAAATTTGGTTGCGAAATTGCTGAGTTTCTGCGCGCAAAGATAATATTTTCACCTTAAAGACAGGATTTATTCCGATTAGAAAGATAATTGTAAGCATGAGGAGCATATAACATATTATATGTTTTGTGCGTTTTAGTTTAGGGTGATGATGCGGCGGATAACTATGGCTTCGGCAGTTCGGAGATTGAAGGAGATTTTATTTCCATAATATATAAAGAATGCAGTAGTCTTCTGCATCGTTACAGACTTGACAAAGCTGAGAAATCTGCGATAAGGTCAAGTTGCGAATACACACTTCTTGGCGGTTGATACAAGAGGGATATTGATCGCCATGATAGTAGTTTGTATAGTTGCTGCTTCCGTCATTTTTTTTGCCTACAAAAGTACTCCATAAAAATGTGTGATACTGTTTAATTACTTGATATAAATTGGTGCATTGTTCATAAGCATTTGGTGTTTCTAGATGCAAGACCAGTCCCATATGGCTGTTCCCCCATTTATAGAAATAAATTTGATTTTTAAAAACGTCATAGATATAAATTGAATCATCTTTGATCATTTCTTCGGGAATCCAACCGAAAGTTTTTAAGATAGAAGTAAAATATTGAGGTGTATCAAGTGTATTGATATTGATCATATCATGATGGGTTTCGATTGCGCTGAGGATGTAGCTGATTTGCTCGCGCTGTTTGTTCAAAAGATGGCGGCGCATGGCATGAGAATAGCCGGTGATTGAGCCGACGGTCAGGACGCCGATTATGGCCAGAACACCTAGCATCTCAATCATACTACGACCGTATTGCGGCGCATACGCTTGTCTTTTTTTCGCTTGTGTACCTCTTTTGTACACGGCGCTCAAAAAAGTCGGCACCTCTGCACCACACTCCGG
>JAFVEP010000080.1 GCA_017475935.1 Alphaproteobacteria bacterium | reverse complement strand
GTTGATGGTTTTGAGGGGTGGATTGGTTTTCAAAATTATTCTTGCTTTCCTAGAGCTTTTCATTTATAACCAAATTGTCGGTAAGAGATTATCGGCGGAGATTCAAAACTCCACACACAAAACCTCCTCATGGTGGGGAGCCGGCCGAATATATTGAATAAGCCGGGCTGATTGTGTGCAGTTTTGAACTCCCGACCACTTTCTGAGTGGTCTTTTTGTTTTCAATTTAAGCAAAAAAGAGGAGTTCAGAAGATGTCAAGATGTATTTTTACGGCATAAAAATGCGCATCGTTTTTGATTGATTTGCCGGAGAGGATTCGGAAGCTTAAGAATGTAATGCCATGCCGAGGCGATTGGAAAATTCAGCCATGCCGCTGGTAATCAGGATGCCGATTAAATCGCTGACAATATCAATATCCTGTTCAATGTTTTCTCTGTCTTGTTTAGAAAAACCGGAAAGGACATGGTTAATGACATTTTCACCGCTTTTGTTCAGCGGATGACCGACACCGATGCGAATACGGTTATAATCCGGCGATATGGTTGAATCGATACTTTTCAGACCATTATGACCGCCGCTTGAACCGCCGATTTTGGCTTTGATTTTGTTTGTCGGCAGATCCATATCATCATGAATAACGATGATGTTTTGCGGTAAGATTTTATAAAAGTGAGCCGCTTTGACCACGCTGTTACCGGATAAATTCATATATGTCTGCGGTTTTAAAAGATAGACCTTTTCGCCGGCGATTTGCCCCTCAGCGATCAGTCCGTCAAATTTGCTGCGAAACGGCGAAAAATTATAGCGGCGATGAATTTTATCTGCCGCCATAAATCCGACGTTATGGCGGGTAGCCGCGTATTCCGCTCCCGGATTACCTAAGCCGACCACCAAAAACATTCTAACCTCTTATTGACGCAAAAAGTCTACGTGAATAGGTTTGTCCGATACCGGATGGAATTGAACATCTTGGCAAACAACTTTTGTTTTTTTGCCTTCAATATCAATCACAATAACAGATTGGTATAAATCGCTTAAATCTAAAGCTTTTTCCAATTCAACCGGATCTAAGCTGATCAAAACAGCATCTTTCTTTCCGCCATAAATAACAGCAGGAACGCGACCCTCACGACGACATGCACGAGCTGCCCCCTTACCTGCTTTCTCACGCTTTTTTGCATTAAAAGTATAATCAGTCATTTTATTTTCCTCATAAAAAATTAAACGCCCTCCGGCCTCCAGGGGTGCCGAAGGTAAATGACTATTACATCAAAAAATATAAACTTGCAAGCATTTTGTTGATAGTTTTAATTGAATTTTTAAGAATTTAGGCATAAACTGGCAAAAAAACATATGCGGAGAATTCTCATGACTTATATTATATGCGGTTTTATATTCGGTGTAATGATTCCTTATTTGGCGCGGAAAATCAGCAAGCTTATTCCGGCAACCATGGGTTATATATTGCTGAAATTGTTTGTGCCGACACATTACATGTCGTGGAAAAAATTGGTTAACAATGATCAATACATGCGCTTGTTCCAACGTTATGTGATGCGCAGTATCGGCTGGGGAATTTTTACGTCTGCCGCAACGTATTTGTTTGCCGTGAATTTTGATACACATTTTACATGGTGGTACATTTGTTTTTTATGGATTCTTCTTTTGTTGGTTGAAATTGATAAACGTTCGATGCTTCTGCCCGATATTTTAACCCTTCCTTTGCTGATTTTAGGCTTTACATATGCTTCGCAGCAAGGTCACTGGCTCGGAACGATGGAACCGATCTTTTTAGGTTATGCAACCAACAGCGCCCTCGGTGCGATTGCCGGTTATGCTATGCCGGTGATTGCCAGTATGTTTATTGTTTGGAAATATCCGGATGCTTTCGGCGGCGGAGATATTAAGCTGCTGGCCGCCATCGGGGCTTGGGTCGGGATCGGCGTTATTCCTTATATTCTGCTTTTGTCATGTGTTATTTTTGCCGTGACCTGTCTGATTAATAAACGCAAAGTCGGTCCGTTCGGTCCGGCGATCGTATACGCCACGCTGATTGCTACCGTGATTTTGTTTGGAATTTAAAAAAAATTTCAGCTCGCTTATTGACTTTGTTTTTTTGACACACTAACTAAAGTATTAGTCTGGTGAATATAAAGTTTAAGGGAGTTAAAAAAATGAACATAAAACCATTGCACGATAAAGTCTTAATTAAACGTGTGGATGAAGAAAATAAAACAGCGGGCGGAATCATTATTACGGATACCGCAAAAGAAAAACCTTCAGAAGGGATTGTTGAAGAGGTCGGTAACGGCTTCAGAGCCGAAGACGGCAAAATTTTACCTATGTCGGTCAAAGTCGGAGATCGGGTTCTGTTCGGTAAATGGGCCGGTACGGAAATTAAAGTGAACGGGGAATCTCGGTTGATTGTTAAAGAATCAGATATATTAGCTGTTGTAGAATAAGGAAAGGTGGAAAAAATGGCTGCAAAGGATATTAAATTCGGCGGGGAAGCCCGCAGTAAAATGCTTAAAGGCGTGGAAACATTGGCTAAAACAGTGAAAGTGACCTTGGGCCCGAAAGGCCGTAATGTGATGCTTGAAAAATCATATGGTGCACCGAAACTGACTAAAGACGGCGTTTCCGTTGCCAAAGAAATTGTTTTGGCGGATAAATTTGAAAATATGGGCGCTCAACTTATTAAAGAAGTGGCGCAAAAAACGGCAGAAAAGGCCGGTGATGGTACAACAACGGCCACAGTATTGGCTGAAAGCATCATCCGTGAAGGATGTAAAGCTGTGGCAGCCGGCATGAATCCGCAAGATGTTAAACGCGGTATTGACTTGGCTGTTGAAACTGTTGTGAAAGATGTTCAGGCGCGCTCAAAAGCCGTTCAATCATCAGCAGAAATTGCGCAGGTCGGTACGATTTCGGCTAATGGCGACACGACGATCGGCGAATATATTTCCAAAGCAATGGAAAAAGTCGGAAATGAAGGTGTGATTACCGTGGAAGATGCCAAAGGCTTGGAGACAGAGCTTGATGTCGTTGAAGGTATGCAGTTTGACCGTGGTTATTTGTCGCCGTATTTCGTGACTGATGCTGAAAAAATGAGCTGCGCGTTCGATAATCCGTTTGTTATGCTCTATGATAAGAAAATTTCTAATCTGCAACCGATGATCTCAATTTTGGAAGCGGTTGTTCAATCCGGCCGTCCGCTGGTGATTATTGCTGAAGATATTGAAGGTGAAGCGTTGGCAACACTCGTTGTTAACCGTATTCGCGGCGGATTGAAAGTTTGTGCGGTGAAAGCGCCGGGATTTGGCGACAGACGCAAAGCTATGCTGCAGGATATCGCAATCTTGACCGGCGGTCAGGTGATTTCCGATGAGCTCGGAATGAAGATCGAAAATGTGACGCTTGATATGCTCGGAACCGCAAAGCGTATTGAAATTACAAAAGATGACACAACAATTATCGATGGCGCCGGTGATAAAGAGGCTATTGCCGGACGTGCAGCACAGATTAAACAGGAAATTAGTCAGACAACATCTGACTATGATCGGGAAAAACTGCAGGAACGTTTGGGAAAACTCTCCGGCGGTGTGGCCGTTATCAAGGTCGGCGGTGCTTCCGAAGTTGAAGTTAAAGAACGCAAAGATCGTATTGATGATGCTTTGCATGCCACCAGAGCCGCTGTTCGTGAAGGTATTGTTGCCGGCGGCGGTGCGGCGCTTCTTTACGCGACAAAGGCTTTGGAAAGCTTAAAAACAAATAATCAGGATCAAAATGTCGGTATTGATATCATTCGCAAAACCTTGCAGGCACCTCTGCGTCAAATTGCCGAAAATGCCGGTGTTGACGGTGCGGTGATTGCCGGTAAAATGCTTGAAAGTGCTGATTATAACTATGGTTATAATGCCCAGAGCGGAGAATTTACGGATATGATTAAAGCCGGTATTGTTGATCCGACTGAGGTTGTTCGCACGGCTCTGCAAGATGCGGCATCGGTCGGCGGATTGCTGATTACGACTGAGGCGATGGTCAGCGAAATTCCGGAAAAAGAATGTCATTGCCATGACGGCGCCGGCGCGCCGGGCGGCATGGGCGGAATGTATTAATTCTGCTTTAATTTAATCGGATGAACACCCCATCTGAAATCAGGTGGGGTGTTTGCTTTTTTAAAAATTCGAAAATCCCTTGAATTTTTTGTTTTGCAAGCGAAAAATAGAGGTGAAAGTATATATTACAAGTCATGCCTATTTTGCCGGCAGGAAAAATTTAAGGCATCTTCAAATTAAATAAATATAGTGTTGCGCAAAGATGGGATCCCTTGAT
Source organism: Alphaproteobacteria bacterium (assembly GCA_017475935.1). Classification (GTDB taxonomy): domain Bacteria; phylum Pseudomonadota; class Alphaproteobacteria; order RF32; family CAG-239; genus RUG410. The sequence goes on along the minus strand of JAFVEP010000080.1, from coordinate 4,313 downwards.
TCGCGGACGCGCAGCGCCGCGAAAGGGATGACAATAAAAAAGATAAGGCGCACTTCGAGCGATGACGTTGGGTTTTATGTAAAAAGTGAGGTGTTGTTTCGCCGACAGAGACTCAAACATCGGAGGAATATCAATCCCGCGCTAAAATTTATTTTAATTATCCTTCATCACACAGAACGATTGATTAAAATGAGTTCTATATCAAAAACGGTCGGATTTGATGCTCCGGCCGTTTTCTTTGCTAAAGAATGTTTATTTTTCAATTTTTAGTTGACTTAAAATATTTTTTCTATTAAATAAAATTAAGCGGGGGGAAAATAAGAAAAGGGGGAATCTTGAGGAATTTGTGTTGCAAATTTCAGATAGGGCGGCTCAGCCTGATCATAAATGGGTTTTACGTCATATTTGTTCTCAAACTGCGGCCAAAATAAACATATATTTAATTTTTTTATGTTTACCATATATAAGTTGCTATGGAGTGGAGAGCAATTAAGGAAAGAAAATTTATAAAAGAAGAAGGGCAAAATAATGCGGATTTTATCGTTTGATGTCGGAGGCAGTAAGATCTCTTATGCTTTAGTGGATGAAAACGGCGGATTATGTGTGCCTGCCGTTAAAATTAAAACGCCGGATAACGCTGATGAAATAGAGGATTTTTTTAAAAAAATTTTGCAAGAAATAAACAGCGACGGCGTTTCGATTGCCACAGCCGGTGTCGTGCTGAATGACAAACTGTGCGGCAAGCCCAATAATTTACCCGCCGGTTATGAACAAATTGATTTTGCCAAAATGGCGCAGCGTCCGTTTTTAATGGAGAATGACGCCAATGCCGCCATGTGGGCGGAGTTTAAAGTCGGAGCCTTGCGAAATGTAAAACAGGGCGTGATGCTGACGCTGGGGACTGATGTCGGCTGCGGATTGATTTGTAACGGGACAATGGTTCGGGGAAAAAGCGGTGCTGCCGGTGAAATATCGTTGTCTTTTTCCGGACGAGATATGCAAAAAGCGGCGGTCGAAAACGGGTTGCTCGAAAATGATTGTTTTAAAATTTACCAATTGGCGCAACAAAATGTTAAGCCGGCACAAAAGGTCTATCAAGTCTGGGAGGAACATTTAGTCGGCGGAATTAAAATGCTGAACCGTCTTTTAGATACGGAAATTTTTGCGCTTTCCGGAAGCTTGGCGCAGATTGTTAACTACGATTCGGTTAATGCCTCTTTGGCGGATCTGCCGGAACAAAACCGACCGCTTGTGAAACCGGCGCAGTGTCGTAACGAAGCGGGAATTATAGGTGCGGCACTGTTGCTCAAGGAGAAACTTTAATGGCTAAGCGGCGTATAATCGGAATTATGACCGGTAATTCAATGGATGCCGTTGATCTGGTGCTGACGGAATTTAATGCGGGTAACATGCATGATATATACGCGTTGAGCCAGCCGTATCCGCTTGAGCAAAAGAAAGAAATTAATGAGTTAAGAGATAAAGTGATTGCCCAAAAAATTTGCGCAGATGAGCTGATTAAAAATGAGGAATTTTTGCGTATTCATGAGCGCTATGTCAGGGGTGTTGCCGATGCGGTTAAATTAATGTTACAACAACATCATATTGATCCGAAGTCTATCGATGCCATTGGTTTTCATGGTAAAACACTGGATCATAATCCGCCCTCGCGTGCACGCATAACGCACACGCAAGCTTTTACAACGCAGATGGGATCGGCGCAGAGACTTGCCGACTTGACCGGAATTCCGGTGATCGGCGATTTTCGTTCCGCACTGATCAAAAAAGGTTACGAAGGTGCACCGCTTGCCGGTCCGCACAATGCGCATGTGGCACAAATTGAAGGTGACGGCATATATATTAATGCCGGCAATACATCGAATTTGGCGGTGATTGAAAATAAAAAAGTGTCGGAAAGCTGGGACATTGGTCCGTTTAATGAATACACGGATAATTTTGTGCTGAAAATTTGCGGTGAGATGATGGATAAGAACGGACACTACGGAGCTAAGGGAAAACTGTTACCTTCATGGCTGCAATTTTTGTTTGATCAGGGAAGAGCGTTTTATGAAATGGAGCCGCCTAAATCGGGCGATCCGGCTTTTTACCGTACAGCGGAAATCTGGCAAAAAGCAAACGAGAAGTTCGGTGTTTTGCACAGCAAGCAACAAGCCTTTTATGATGTTATCCGTACGCTGGAATATTTTGCGGCATATCTGACGGTACATGCACTTTCCCGTGTGCATAAGAATCAAGCAACCAAGCTGATTTTATTCGGGGGCGGCTGGAAAAATCCGCTCGTTTGGCAAAGCTTTGAAAATCTTCTGCGCTCTGACGGTTATGTGCTTCCGGAACATGAAAGCTTGTTTGCCGAACTACGTCGCCAAGCCGTTCATGATACGATTGTTTATTCTGAATACGGGACATATATGGAAGCCAGATTGTTTGCCGAGTTGGCTGAATTTTATCTGGATAAAAGGGGGTGGCCTCTTGCGGAAGTTGAAAATCCGCTTATCTTAGGAAGAAGAAAAGTGCCCGACGGCGGTCCGGTTGATGATTATTTGAGCGCGGCGGCCCGCGGTTGGCAAAAGAAAAAGGAGTGAAAAATGAAAAAATTGAGTGTGATTTTGTTTTTGATGCTTTTATGCAAGCCACTTGAAGCGCAAATGACGGATATGCTCGGCACATTGTCGCTGCAAGGAGCGTTGACACAGGGCAGTATGCAAGGGGTCGGACAAATGAATAATGCGATGGGTAATCTTGGTTTTCAGCAGGATTTGACAGCCTTGATTATGGAAGTTCAATCGCGTTTTTTCGGAAATTATAACGGCTTGAATAAAGATTTGCTGCAGTTTGGCGGGTTGAAAAATTATGATTGGAATGTTTACGCTGTGTCAGCCAATCAATTTGCCGTTGAATTCAAAAATTTAGACGGCGGGGCTTGCTTCATCTGCCGCGGAAACGGTTGGAATGCTTCAAGCGTTGACATTAACGGCGGCGGTCAGTGCGAAGCACAAAACAATCACGTTATTTTATATTTTTAGCGGCATCGAGCAGTTCTTGGCGCGTTAACGTAAAGTTGCTGTCCATCCATTGTTGTTCAAGCACGGACAAGGCTTGTTTGATATGACTTTGCGCTATAAAACCGATTAAATCGCGTCCGATTACCGGAAAAATCGGGACGATGCTTCCTTCAATTTCGGATAAGACCTCGTTCAAATGCGGTGCTTCAATATTTTCAATTGCCACAGTGAGGAGAATTTTATCAATTAAAAACTGCTTGCCATAACGGTATATAAATTTCAGACGCGCATGAGATGAGGCCATGTGTTCGGTTGATAGCGTGATTTTGGCCCACTGTAAAAACTGGTCCTTTTGCTTTTTGGTGAAACGCAGAACATTGGCAATGTTTTCAGCCTGAGCAGCCGTCGGCTGATATAAAACAAACAGCCGGCGCAAAAAATTACCTTCATATTGAGCATCGGCAACGATTTGCGAGAGTCTTTCAAGTGCATCTAAATGATCGGATGCCGGCAGAAAGTAACCGAGAATATCATGGTCATAAATAATTTTCATGGTTTCGGCCGCACGCGGAGCGGCCAGCAGCTTAAATAATTCGTCGCGCACGCGTTCAATGGAGATGTTGCGCAAATCATTTTTGAATTTAATACACGCTTTGAGTGCCGGTGCATTGATCGGCGTTTTAGAAAATTTGGCATGAAAGCGGAAAAAACGCATAATACGTAGGTGATCTTCTTTGATTCTTTCCGTCGGATCGCCGATAAAGCGGACAATGCCGTTTTTCAGGTCTTGAATGCCGTCATAATAGTCAAAAACATTGCCATGAAGATCGGCATAAACGGCGTTAATGGTTAAGTCACGTCTGGAGGCATCGGCGCTCCAGTCATCGGTAAAACCTTGCCCGATTTGATTTTTCGCGCCGTCTTTTCGGCGCAAAGAAGATATTTTTAAAATCTGGTTGTCAATAACAACACCGATTGAGTCAAATTTTAATCCGATCGGTACCGTTTTAAGATAAGCATCCTGACAGGCCTCAATCAGTTCGTCCGGTGTCAGATCCGTCGCCAGATCGAGATCAAAACCGCTTAAACCGGCCAATGTGTCGCGTACCGCACCGCCGACAAAGCGGATTGTACCGCCATGATTTTCAACGGCATCAAAAAGTTTATATATGCGTTCGGACTTAATAATTTTGGACATATCCAAATATTCGGGTATAAACATTTTGTAAAAACCTTTGCATATTCATAAATTATTAATAGTTTATATATAATTTTTTTATATAATCCAAG
>JAFVEP010000079.1 GCA_017475935.1 Alphaproteobacteria bacterium | reverse complement strand
CAAGTTTCGAACGACGTGTACAACCAAAGGTACACGAGTGAGAAAGTTGCAAGCAGATCCAAGCAGAGCGGAAGAAGTATGATTGAGATGCTCGGCGTGCTCGCCATCATCGGTGTGCTTACGGTCGGCTTAATCACCGCCTACTCCCACGCCATGCACCGCCACCTCTTGAACAAACAGCGCGAACAAATCAATTACATTCTCAGCGCCGTTGAGACACATCGTGAAATGTTAGATACTTCTCCGAACTCGACACTACCCAGAAATTTAAAACCAATCTTTGAAACTCTCGGCTGGATTCCTGAAGAAATGATCAGAGAAAATGATAATGCATATATTTATACCATATTTGGAAATCGTTCTTTCATACAACTTAACCCGCCTTCTTCCGGACATGATTTTTATTATCTCAGCCTGAGAATTTTTATTAATCATTATAATGCTTACGAACAGTGTGTTAATTTATTCCAATTAGCCAAAAATTTTCACGCCACTTTATGGTTGGCGGAAGTTGAGAGCCGTCTCGTAAATAACCGCCGTGGTGATAAATATTGCACTTCCGCTGATTGTCTGCGCAACACAACTCCTGCCGATATAGCGAAATTCTGTCAATTATGCAAAGATCAAAATAAATGCAACGTGTACTATCATTGGCGATGAAAATTAAACCTTAGCCGTCTAATTCGGTATCACGCCCTAAATTCTGCCGTTGATAGAATTTTGCATAAATACCTTTTTGATGCAGAAGATCTTCATGTGTTCCCTGTTCAACGATTTTGCCGTTATCCATAACCAGCAAGCGATCCATTTCTTTTAATGTAGACAGTCTGTGCGCTATGGCTACAACCGTTTTATTTTTCATTAATTTACGTAAAGATTTTTGAATATAATACTCACTCTCACTGTCTAAAGATGAAGTAGCCTCGTCCAAAATCAATATCGGTGCATCTTTGAGTATGGCGCGGGCAATGGCTATTCTTTGCCTTTCACCGCCCGAAAGCATAACGCCTCTTTCACCGACTTTACTTTCATAACCGTTCGGCAATTGGCGGATAAATTCATCTGCATAAGCTAATTTTGCTGCCCTGATCACATCTTCGTCCGAGGCTCGCACATTGCCGTAACGAATATTTTCCATAATCGTGCGATTAAACAGGGTTGTCTCTTGCGGAATAACGGCAATCTTTGCGCGCAGACTTTCCTGACGAACTTTAGCAATATCCTGCCCGCCTACCGTAATTCTGCCATTCTGCACATCGTAATAACGCACCAACAGTTTAATCAATGTCGATTTTCCGCTGCCGGAATGCCCGACCAACGCCACTTTTTCACCGGATTTTATGTGAAGATTAAACCGATTAAACAAATTTTCTTTATTATTGTAATGAAAGCAGATATTTTCATAACTTATTGATTTGTTTTTCATTTTTATATTTTTAGCCTCTTGGCAATCAACAACCGTGCATGGCGTATAGATCATTTCCAAACCATCTTTGACTTGTCCGTATGCTCGCGAAAACTCACCGGCCAGCCATCCGAACCCATACATATCATGAACCATACGGCTGATCAGGGTAAAACAAAGCAACACTCCCTCAAGAGGTAAATGAAAATGGAACCAAAAATAAAAGATTAAACCGATGTACATAATGCGCATCAAATCAAAACAACTGTTGCCTATCCAGTTATAGACCGAATCTTTGCGGTTTTCCGTTTGCTCGGCACGGACAGCCTGACGCAAGCTATGGTAAAAATAGTGTTTTTCATAAAAATAGTTGGCAAAGCTTTTCAACAAATCGCTATTGGTCACCGTGTCAATAAAAATACCTTCGGTTTCCGTCATCAAACGCGCACGGGAATAAGCGTATTTCCCCACTCTGTAACGAATTAAACAGGCTAATGCGATGAAAATAATATTCATAACGGCAAAAATAACCCCAAGCCACAAATTGACATACATAATAAAGATGATGCTGACCATAACACCAATCAGCGGATTGACCAAGGCAAAAGCCGTCATGCGGCAAATTTGCTCCGTACCGCTAACCACATTTTTCACCTTAGCGGCAATTTTGCCGGACATTTCTTCTTGAAAAAATGCTATCGAATGCTGATGGACCGTGCGAAATAAATCCTTAAAAATCAAACTGTTGAAATAAGGCAGAAACCGCGCCTGTGCAATACGTACGATTAAATCAAGCAAGCTGTCGACAGCAATCAAAGCTATATATATGATCAAAGCAAGAATGATGCGATATAACAGTGCGGAATCTTTAACATACTCCGGAAGCAACCCTAACGCACGAGCCATATAAAACGATTCAAAGCGCAGAATAACGGCATGTCCGATCACCGATAGCATAATGATGGTCGCGAGCATTTTTGTCTTACGCAAATATTTAAAAATAAAAGCAAAAACATTCATATCAAAGCATCTCCTTACGCCGTTTGGTCAATTTTGCCAGTTTTTCACTGACCGCTCCGGTATCTCGTCCGGCCACAGCTAAGCGCGCATACATTTTTTCAATTTCACGTTCCAAATAAGCCGTTTCAATTTCACCAACCAATAGATTTCTCTCTTCCAACGTTCCGTTTTTTTCAATTCGCTGAACTTCTGCCAAACAACTTTCTATATCTTTTCCCAAGATGTTTTTCTGCTTAATATAATAAGGCAATACGTAAATCAACCAACGCGCATTTGCATAATTTTCCATAGCATCGGCACAATGATAGCATATCTTGCGCAACAAACGGAATGCTATTTCCAACTCCTCAGCATTATCCACCACAATGAAAGGAACCGGTTCGGCAAATCCTTCATGAGCGAGATGTTTCAAATACTCCAGCAAATGGTAAAAATAACCGTTGATGTTATATATAATAAACGGTTTCATCGGCAACAAACCATCTTGCATGGCCACACAGTCATAAGCCAACTCATCAAGTGTACCGACACCGCCGGGAGCAAAAACAACATAATCGGCATTAAGCAATTTTTGCTTACGCTCTTCCAACGTTTGCGCAACGACAACCTCCATTCTGGAGATCAGCTCATCATCACTCGGATAAAGTTTATAATATTGTTCTGTCGTGATTCCTTGAATCGGCGCACCATCTTTTTGTTCTTTAGCGTTCCAACTGTCCAAAACGCCGCGGGCGACTGCCCCCATAATACCGCTGTTTGAAAGGCCGAAGTCGAGTTTAAAATCCATTTTAACAATCTTTTCCCCCAGACGATATGCCTCTTGGGTGTACTGTTCATCATTTCCCGATCGCGAACCGCCGGCCACAAAAACGCGAATACCGTCTTTGCTGTTTTCCTCACGGAATCGTTCAATCACTTTATCTTCCGGCAAATTTTGTTTAATATTGCCTTTTATCTGTTTATGCCGATTCGGTTCAATGGGGCGATCATGTTTCATATTACAGCTCCTCTATATCTCCGCGTGCCTGATCTGCGTAAAACGCCGCCGCATATTGTTCCAACGTATCATTTTCGATGGCATGGCGCAAGCCCTGCATCAATCTTTCGTAGTAGCGCACATTATGCCAGGTTAAAAGCATGATACCCAGCACCTCATTGCATTTTTGCAAATGGTGAATATAGGCTCTTGAATATTTGCTGCAGAGCGGACAATCACATCCTTCTTCCAGAGGCCGCGGATCTTCACGATGGCGTGCATTGCGAATATTGATCGGACCGTATTTTGTAAATGCCTGAGCCGTACGCCCTGAGCGTGTCGGCATCACGCAATCAAACATATCAACTCCGCGCAGGACTGCCCCGACAATGTCATCCGGTCGGCCAACGCCCATAAGATAGCGCGGTTTATCAGCAGGTAGCATTTCCGGTGCATAATCCAAAACTTCAAACATTTTTTCTTGTCCCTCACCGATGGCAAGTCCGCCGATGGCATATCCGTCAAAGCCTATTTTTTTCAAACATTCGGCCGATTCTTCGCGCAAATCTCTGAAAATATTTCCTTGCTGAATACCGAAAATACCATATCCGTCTCGATCAACAAATGCATCTTTGCTGCGTTTGGCCCAACGCATGGACATACGCATTGACCGAGCGCAATCTTCATATTTGCTCGGATACGGCGTACATTCATCCATGCACATGGTGATATTCGAATCTAACTTATGCTGGATTTTAATTGATTCTTCAGGGCTTAAAAAAAATGTTTTGCCGTCAACATGCGAACGAAAGGTTACCCCCTCCTCTTTAATTTTGCGCAATCCGCTCAAACTCATCACCTGAAATCCGCCGGAATCGGTTAGAATCGGTTTATGCCAATTCATAAATTGATGCAATCCGCCCATTTTTTCAACCAAATCAGCTCCCGGTCTTAACATCAAATGGTATGTATTGCCAAGCAAAATTTCAGCGCCCGTAGCGGCGACGCTTTCCGGCATCATGGCTTTGACCGTTCCGCACGTCCCGACCGGCATGAAAGCCGGCGTATGCACAACACCGTGTTTTGTGGTTAATTCACCCAGACGTGTTTTGCCTGCTGTTTTCTTTATTTCAAATTTCAATCCCATATTTTCTTCCGATCATTTAACATTAAACACTTTACTGTTTTCCGGCACCGGCCGCCCGATACCTTTAATAAGTTCACTTCTGTGAATAAACCCCTCTTCACCGTTATCCAACACAATTTTGAACCAGTTTTTATCCGCCGTATAGCCGACCACGCGAACGGTTTGCCCGCGCCCCCCCTTAGTCAGCGGATCGTAACGTGTATCAGGACCGTGATATATAATACTGTCATTTTTCAAATGATACAAACTTTGTACATCATGAACGGAACTGTCCGCCTGAATAATATGAGCATCAATCATGTCATAAGGAACCAAAACGCCTCCGGAAAATTCCCGCTCTTCATAGTATGACTGGTGAGCCGACTTATCAAAATCGAACCAACCGCCGCGCACAGCCAAAAATAAAAACGATGACAGAATAAATCCGATTAAAACCGATGGAAATAAGCACTGCCGAACTTTCAGCTCGGTTGAAGACCAATACGGAATTTTATATTTTGCCGGCGGAAAATAGGACAAAGTCTTAAAAAATTTATCCAAAAGATCATATTCCCGACTTGGTTTTTCAACCATTCGTAAAGCGTGACACACATAGATCCATGCCATTTTTTCATTTTTTTCCTGACGATAGGCCAGCGCATTGTGAATAAGTAATTTTAAATTTTCCCGATCATCGGCTGCCGTGGCCTGATAATTATACTTCAACGCACCTGTGGTAGCCTTCCATCCGCCTTTTCCCCACCAACCTTTCAGCCAGTTAGATATCGAAGTATTTAAAACCATTTCACCGGCTTCGCGAAAATTGCAAATATCATAACTGTCGGATACGCTCACTTTCTTAAAATTTCCGGAAACATGGCGCTGTTTTAAAACTCTCAGAGACGGATCATCTTCATCGGATTGATTTTTATATATCTTCAGCGATCCGATCTGCGGAAAATCGGCCTCGCCGTAAACAAGTGAAAGCAGATCGTATTGCAAACGCAGATTGGCATCTTTCAGCGTATCGTAAGCAACTGACACTTTTTGAAACATTTCCAACGCTTTCGGATCCTCATTATGATCCGGATGCCAAAATTTCGCACGGTTATAATACTGCTGTTTAATGACCTCGCTTTGATCATCCGGCGACACATTTAAGACTTCATAATATGACAAAGCATCATAAGGTCTTTTCATGTTTTTCTCCCATTTCTAAAATTTTGCGGGCGATATTCAGAACATCCTCAGCCGCTTCGGAATTCGGATACTTATTCAGCAGCAGCGCATGACTGCGAATCGAATCTCTGACACGTGTATCGCGCCGAATAACACCGAGAAGCTGAGGCATTGTCCGACCGTATTGCTCGCATGCCCGTTGCAGGGTATTATAAGTTCTCAATCCTTCTTCATATGAATTAGCATAATTTACAACAATTTGCAAACTTTTATATTGTTCACCGGCCACTACCGTTTGCAAAAAATTGTAGGTTGAAACAATGTTCGACGGTTCACTGGTGCAGACTAAAATAAAATTGGTCTGTGCCGGCATCAAATTAGCCATCACTTTGCCGGAATTTGCCAAATCCACAATCACCTTGTCATAATTCTGTGCCAAAACTTTCAGATCATCGCTGAGGATTTGCAATCTTCCGACAGGCATATCGGTCAAAACATCACTGCCCGACAACCCGCAAATCATATCAAATTTTTTCTTATTGATCGGAAAAACCACCTGATTGAGGGCCATATCTCCTTGAACAACATTTTGCAAAGTATATGTTTCCTGTGAGGCCAACTGAAAATCCATGTTCAAAAGGCCGTTATCCGCATCAAACAGCAAAACGCTTTGTTTTTGCAAATTCAGTGCCTGCGCCAAAGTAACAGACAGCCACGTTTTTCCCATGCTGCCGCGTCCTGAGGTTATGGCATATATATTATCCGCCTGTTGCAAAAATAAGTTTTTATCCGCATTTATCATCTTGTACATTTCAAATTTATTTTGTAATATGATACAGGATTATAGTTTCCTTGCAATCAGTTAAAATCTTTTTAACACAATTTATTTATACTGAAAAAATATGGAGAGTCGGATGAAAAAAATTGTTTTCTTAATGTTTTTAGCCTTTGCTTGTCTTAACCAAGCCTACGCTTTAAATGTTGTCGAAAAAGAGGATTTTTTAAGTGATAAGCTTTCGGTTTCGGGGTTGCCTGACTATCCGCCTTTTTCATACTATACAAAGGGAAGCCGCGGTTACGACTATACCAGCATTTTTCTAATGCCTTTGCTGAAAGAACTGCCTCATTTCAAGTTTGAATATCCGAAAGTAAACGAAGAAGATTTGGCGATCAAAGACATCATTCTGAAAATGCGGCTCGGAGAATATAAAATCTTTTTCGGCGCTTATTCCGGAACGCACATGTTTGACGGTTTATCCCTTGTTTATCCGGCGGTTATTTCCAATCCGCTACATATTATTACCACCGCCGAGACACATGATAAAATACATCATACCGACGATTTAAAACTTTTTCACGGAGTGGTCAGTACTTCTGAATATTTCAGTGATTTTGCATGGCGGAAAATCAACGAGTTAAACGTCGAAAAGGTCAACAGCACTTACGAAGCATATGAAAAACTGTTTACCGGAGAGGCCACATATATGATCGGCAGTATTTATTACAACCGCATTCAGGCTTTCCGTCTCGGTTTAAGCGATTATTTAATCTATTCACAAAAGCCTTTATTTAAAATGCCGGTATTTATTGCTTTTTCCTCTTTAACGCCGAAATTGTCGCTTTATCTCAAAACTTTTAAAGAAATTTCGCTTAAACCGTCTTTTGCGCACCACATCAAGGAAGAGATTTTACGCATCATTGAAGAAGAACGCGTCAAAAATATCGGTGTTGTTCCTCCGTCATTTTCTCTTTCGGCAGCTAAACCTGTGGATGACGCGCCTCAAGAACTTGAAAATTCCGCACAAGACGATACTTTGAAAGGGGGCAAAATTCTTGACAAGATTCCTGAAGAAAAGACCGTTCAGGATGTATTAGAGGGAATTTAAGAAGTCTAAGCAGGAATTCGGGTTATAGAACCGCGAAGATTCGGGCGGAAATTCAGGATCGCGAAGATTCGGGCGGAAATTCAGGATCGCGAAGATTCGGGCGGAAATTCAGGACCTGTGGGGGTATGGACTGGAATTTAATAGGAAATATCAGAGGGAATTTGGGCGAGAATGAAAGCACGGATTCAGGCGAGAATTTGAGAGAGTTTGTAAGAGGAAGTTGGGAGAAGATACATGGTTTTATTGGTTCATAGCAGTATTTCACCACAGTGCCGTAAAATTCGGATACTCATGTCCGAAAAAAAGATGCTTTTCGTTTTGAAAGAAGAAAATCCATGGAATTTATCCAAAGATATCCTGAAAATCAATCCTGCCGGCGAACTTCCCATCTTTATTTATGACGGCAATATTGTCGCCGGAAATTATGCAATCACCGAATTTTTGGAAGAAACATATACACAAGTCCGCCTCATCAACGGCAACAACAAGGAGCGTGCTGAAATTCGGCGTTTAATTGACTGGTTCGATAACAAATTTTACCGTGATGTTTATCAATATATTGCCGGTGAAAAAATCTACAAGCGTTTCGTTTTACATCAACCGCCGGAATCAAAACGTATCAAAGCCGGAATCAATAATTTGCGGTTTCATATGGAATATATCGACTGGATGGCCGAGCGCAACAATTATTTAGGCGGAAGCACTTTTTCTTTGGCAGATATCAGCGCTGCCGCACAACTCTCTGTTATAGATTATCTCGGCGATGTGCCGTGGGAAGATTTTAAAAATGCCAAACTATGGTATTCAAAAATCAAATCACGCCCGAGTTTCAAAGATATATTGTCTGACCGCATTAAGGGAGTTTACCCGTCAAAACACTATTCAAATTTGGATTTTTAACATGAAAAAATTACAATATCTCTTTATTTTATCGTTCTTTTCTCTTCTTTCCGCTTGTTCAAGCAGCGGCAAAGGGCAAGTTATTTACCACTGGGAAAGAGAAAATACCGGTGTAGCAAAATTCTCGCGTGATCACTCGGAATGTTTGAAAGAGGCAGAAAGTTGGCTCCAATGGCCGAATATTGCCAATTGGTTCTATTCGGAAGAGTATCGTTATGATATCCACGTTGATTGGCACAAAGAAAAAGGAATTTGGTCCAGCTATGTACCGCACCGCGGAGCACAGCCGCTGTTGGTCAACTCTATCCGCGACAACTCAAGATCAGACCCGCGTACCTACCGTTTGTGCATGGAAAAGAAAGGATATTGGCACCGTCAATACGATCTGCCGACAGTAACGAATGTTTATGTTTACCGGCCTCAACGTCCGGAAGATAACGTTCCGTTCGGAAAATATAACTACTATTAAAAAAAAGCGGGTTTTCCCCGCTCCTTTTTTTATTGCATAACCTCAATGGCTTTAGATATTTTACGAATCGAATTTAATTCAATTTGGCGCACGCGCTCCTTTGAAATATTATAAATTCGGCTTAAATCATCGAGCGTCATATTGTCGTCAGACATTCTTCTTTTATAAAGAATATCTTTTTCGCGCGGATTCAGCACCGTAATGGCCCGATTAAACAAACGGCGTCGGTAATCCATGGTTTCCCGATAAGCCAATCGTTCTTCCTGATTAGGCTTGGTATCATAAATAAAATCCTGCCATTCGCTTGATCCGTCCGCATCACCGTTATCAACGGGAACATTTAATGAGCCGTCATGCGCTTTCAAACGCGTATTCATATCCGTAACTTCTTGGACAGATACATCGAGATATTCAGCGATATCCTTGAGAATGTCGCTGGACATTTCGCGGTCATCCATCAAGTTCAAATTATTTTTGATTTTCCGTAAATTGAAAAAAAGTTTTTTCTGCGCTGCGGTCGTCCCGAGTTTCACCAACGACCAGGAATTCAATATGTATTTTTGCACTGCCGCCCTGATCCACCAGAGTGCATAAGTGGAAAATCTAAACCCTTTGTCCGGTTCAAACTTTTCGATGGCATATAAAAGGCCGATATTGCCCTCGGCAATCATTTCATTAATCGGCAACCCATACCCTTTAAACTTTGAAACAACCTTAACCACCAGCCGCAAATGCGATGTGATCAGCTCATAAGCAATTTTTTTATCGTGTGTTTCTTTATATTTGACCGCCAAATAATATTCGTCTTCTTGAGATAAAATCGGATATTTCCGTATATTTTGTAAATATCGTGCCAGATTAATATCAGGTGAAAAGTCAAGTCCGGTTAAAGCAGTTCGATTATCCATAACAGCCTCCATAAAATGACTGTTTTCAATAATATAAACTAATTTATGAGGGGCAATATATCCTTTAGTTTTATAAGCATATAAACTTTTATTAGCAAGCGGACAGAACCGCAATCAACTCTGCCATATCAGCAGGAAGTTCCGAATCAAAAAGCATCATTTGTTTTGTTTGCGGATGAATAAATCCCAAACTTTTGGCATGCAGTGCCTGTCGCGGGAAATTATTAACATATTCCTTCACCTCAGCCGGTAAACCGACGGCGTTTTTTTTGCTTTTTTCATACACAGAGTCACCGACTAAGGCATGCCCTTCAGATGATAAATGGACGCGGATCTGATGCGTCCGTCCCGTTTCCAAATTACACTGCACCAAAGAAGCTTCACGTCCGAAACATTTCAGTGTTTTGTAGTGGGTTACGGCCGTTTTGCCGTTTTGTTCCGTCACGGCCATTTTTTTGCGATCAAACTTACTGCGCGCAATGTTTTTATTAATCGTTCCGTCAAGCGGGTTGCAAACACCATAAACCACCGCATAATATGTGCGTTCAATCGAGTGTTCGGCAAACTGCGCACTCAAAAAATGATGCGCCGCATCGTTTTTAGCCGCCACCAACAATCCGCTGGTATCTTTATCAATCCGATGAACAATCCCCGGACGCTTAACACCGCCTATTCCCGAAAGATGGTCACGACAATGAAATAATAGCGCATTGACCAAAGTATCCCGATAGGCGCCGGGAGCCGGATGAACCGTCATTCCCGCCGGTTTATTAACCACAATCACATCTTCATCTTCATAAACCACGTCCAGATCAAGATCCTGCGCAATCGGCTCTGCCTCTTGCGGCGGCGGAATGGTCACTTGAAACGTCTCTCCCGATTTTACCTTATAAGCATTATCGCAAATAATGACGTCATCCGCTGTGACAAAGCCGTTTTCAATCAGCCTTTGAATTTGCGCACGTGACATCTGATCGATCTTGGCACACAAAAATTTATCCAAGCGCATATTTTTTTCCGCCGGCTGAACTTCGGGAACTAAAAATAATGTATCGCTATCGTTCATTTTTTCCTTTATTAAATTTATTTTATCGTTTAGAATGCATTATATCGTAATAAAAATTTTTCGCAAGATTGATTTATTAACGGAGAAAAAAATGGCACCGCATGATGAAACTGATGCAGATAGTGATTTTGAAAAGCTTTTGCAAGATTTTATCAACACCCGCATTGAAGGCGAAGAGGATGAACCGGAAGAAGTGCCGCAGAGTTCGCGTATTTCTCTGACGGAAGAAGAGCAAATTGCCAATAAGGTTATGTCAGAAACCATCAGAAAAGAAATGCAAGAGCATCCGCTCTCAGCAACTGACTCGGTGGAACAGACCTCCATGAGTGACATTTTGCAAGAGGCTAAGCAAGCTGCCGAAGAACAAGGCAATCAACCTGTTCTCGGTTCTGAGGAATCAGAACTGGCTCAGGCCTTTATTAATTTTCAAACTTCTGTCAGCAAATTAGCGGAAGATAATCTCGGTAAGCCCTTTAATTCTAGCTTTGATGCCGAACTTTTGTATCCGAATTACAAACCAAGCATCGGCCGCATAATTTCCCAAAACATGGTCGAAGGGTGGTTACTGCTGTCACAAATGTTTCCACAATCCGTCGGTGAATTTCCGTTAACAGCTAAAGATGAGGAGTTTTTAAACTTTGCTGAAACACTGAGTGATCAATATTTGCAACTGGCCGTCATCTCTTACGTTGAAATCATGATTGATATGGAAGGATGCGAAATCTCCTATCAGGAGAAATTATTGCGCTTTCGTGAAAAGCATGTCAAAAAAATACTCTATGAAGAGTATTTAGCCCGCAAGGAACGTCAACGCCGCTTCACCGATGCTGTGGCCAAGAAAAATTTTCCGATCGATGCCGATCGTTTGATCGCCAATTATCTACGTGTGGCACAGAAAGATTTCGACGGTGCTTACAAAGCTTTGACAACCAATCCGGCAGTGTTTGCACCGATTGATTTTGCTAAAATCAAACCGCGATTTTTCGGGCTGGTCAAAGTCACACCTAAAGACGGTATTCGCATGAATATTAAAATAGGAAATTTTATGAAAACACTCAAAGCATAGACAATAAAAATAAATATAGACAAAAATGTTTTTTTATGGTAATATTGGATAAAATATAGATTTAAACCGGAGAAGATCCATGGCAGAAAACAATACTGAAACACAAAATCAATCAAACAAACCAACGGCTGAAGAAGTCTATACCCTTTTAGCCAGTGCTAATCCGGACATGGATAAAATTCGCGGATTATTAGCTGATCACCCGGATATTATCACTGACCCGGAATTGCTTGATAAAATTTTTCCGGATCGGCAAAAGAAAGATATTATCGACGAAGCCGGCATACTTTCTCCTGAAGGATTAAATAACATTATTTCAAACTTAGGCAAAGCTGATCCAGCCGCTTTGCAAAAATTTGCCGATGCCGAAATTTATCGTCATGAAGACCGGTCTTACTCCTTAGCCGAAACATTGGAATATTTCCGATCTGCTGCTCAGCAAAAGCTAGACACAAATAAGGATTCACTACAGCCGGTGTTCACAGATGAAAAACGCAAAAAAATGGAAGCCAATATGGAAATGTACACGACGGCTTTGCATTCTCTGCAACAGGCCCTGGCTTCGCAAAAAGAGGAAGAGCTGACTGTCGGCAGTACAAAACCTGGTGCGCTCAAAGTCAAAGAGAAAACCAAACCGCAAGTTCCGGAAGAAAAACCGCAAAAAATTGCCAACATTGCTCCGCAAGGCGATTCGGCAAATGGTGAAGAGGATAAATACGAAAAACCTAAATGGGATACCATTAAGGAAAAAGATATCATTGATTTTATGTACGACGATATTTTTCTGGCGGGCGTTGATTGGGGATTGAAAACACCATATATGATGATTGATAAAATGCTGGCTAAAAAAGCACAGCGCAAGGCTCATGAAAAGGCTATTTTGAATAAAGCCAATCAATCTACCAATGATTCACAAATTGATGCTGCGCGTCAGCGCTGTCTGGCGGTTCTCAAGCTTCCGGAGAAAAAACGTGCCGAATTTGCAGCCAATCAAGCCCAACATATGGCCTATGCAGACGCTCTGCGTGATGATATTGAGAAAAATGCTCCGTTATCCCCTAAAGAACAACAATGGACTGTCGTTAACGATCCGAAACGGCAAAAGTTTTACACAGATCTGTATCA
Source organism: Alphaproteobacteria bacterium (assembly GCA_017475935.1). Classification (GTDB taxonomy): domain Bacteria; phylum Pseudomonadota; class Alphaproteobacteria; order RF32; family CAG-239; genus RUG410. Next base: position 5,189 of record JAFVEP010000079.1, on the reverse strand, counting down.
ACGCGATCCGCAGGAATTTGCAGATCACCTCAACAAAGCTTTTGCTCATCCGTCGGAAAATCACAGAGCCATGGAATCCATATACCATCTTGCTGCCAAACGTGCCGCTGTGGATTGGGTTGATGCCAAATTGAAAAAAGGGAAATGGAAATTTGCTGAAAAGCCGATCGATAAAAGCGAAAAAGAAGTAGAAAAGCGTACCATGGCTTACTTTAAGCAAATTATGGATGAACGCAGTCTGGCAAGACAGATGGCGCACGATATGTGCGATATTGAAGGTATAACCGATCCGAAAGAAATCGCCGAAAGAGAAAGAAAATATGACGAAGCTTATCTGAAGCATCTAACAGAATCGGTTATGGAAGCTCATGATAAGTTGGAGCTTGATGTCTGCGAGCCGAACACATATAAGAACAAAACGCGCGCCAATGATTCCGATAAAGCTATACAGGCCGTCGAAAATATTCATGAAAATGCGGAAGAACTGGCTTCACAGCTTTATCAGAAAGATCATCCGGCAACGCATGCCGTAGAATCTCTGAAAGATTTTGCTCATTCAGTTGTATCACGCGGTGAAAATCGCACACCGGACAATTTAGTCATGGCGCGAGGTATTTTGGAAAATGCACGCACGGGAAACAGCAAACGCAAAAAAGATTTTATGGCAAGAATCCAAGCAATGCAATCTTCAAACAACAAACTGGCGCACAAATTTTACGAGGCAGACCGGAAAGGTAGAAGTTAGTCTATGAACAAAATCAAAAAAATTTTTCATTTTGTATGGGCTGTTGTTTTTTCGGCGGTCTTTGCCGTTCTGTTACTGATGCTCTACCAAAAGGCTTTCTTTCATCTTTATCAAATTGATATTTTAGCGCCCAAAACCTATCGCTTTATGTCACAATACTGGGACAGCGGTGCTACGCTAAGCGGTAAAGATTTGATTATGCTGTTCGCAATGTTTTCCTATATTCCGCTCTGTCTGATTGCTTTTTTCTTTATCTATCGCTGTCGGTTTGTTAATCTGATTTTGATTCCGCTGAACAAGCTTGGCAACATGGGATTTTCCAACTACAAAGTACCGAATGTAAATATTAAGAATCTCAAAGTTGAGGAAAAGAAAACCCTCGAACAATTCATTCAAGAACGGGTTGAAAAAGAAAAAAGCAAATCGCCGCCGCGAAGCACGAATGCTTTTCGCAACGATATTATTACGGAAATTGAAAAAAGAAAAAAATAACCGAAAATATAATCACTTTTTTAACAATTTGCGTTATATAACTGTTATCATAGTGAATTATATCAAGTTGATGGAGTAGATATTTGAAGTCCTTATTGGTGTTTGCAAGAATCGTAATCGTCGGTCTTCTGTGGGGTATTGTATTCACGGAAGGCATTCGTGTGATTATGCTTTGCAACTGGCATTTTGACATTTTCTGGCCCGATCACTGGCGTCAAGCACAAAAACTTTGGCAAGCCGGTTGGACAGTCCGCGCACCAAAGGAATGGGCTTTTGTTATTATCATAGCCACTTTTATTCCGATGCTCTTAACAGGTTGGTGGACGTTGTGTCTGGTTTCTTGGGAAGATCTCATATATAAAGCCCTCACCGCACCTATAGCCTTATACCGCCGATTGGTTAAAACTCCGATCAACATGATCACAACGAACAACAAATATGGTGTGGTTAAGAAAAAATCTTACAAACTGATCAGACCGACCGGTGTCAACGGCGTACGCTCGCCGATTTCAGATTATAACGATAATGTTCGTCCGTCTAATTTTGCGCCGATTCAGAGCGGCTACACCACACCGGCCGGTGTTGTATCCCCGGCAGCTTCGGCGACTGCGGCCAGCGCTCGTGTTGCCGCTAAAGCCGTTAAAGCCGACATTCCGGCAACAATCGACCATGCCTTATTTAAGTTCGACGATGACGATGATGATTTCGATTTTGATATTGATTCTTTTGAAAAAACCGATTTCAAAAAACGCGATAATACCGATAACAAACAAAACAAGCGTCGTGATGATGCCGACAACACAGCCGATAATCGGCGGCAAAAACGCTCCAACAAAAAAGATGACACGGCGGATAATCGCGGTAAAAACAAAAAAGACCGCGAGCAAAACAACAGTGATAACCGTAAAGAAAAGGCCGTCAGCGGTGAAAATCAATCTTCCCGCGGACCTATTTATGATGCTTTGGCACAAAAGGGATATGATGTCATTACGGATGTTCCTGCCGGCAATACGACAATTGATTTCGTCGGCGCATCTGAAAATGAAATTTGCTTATGCTTAACTTATAAAGAAAGCGGCGATTGGCTGGCGGATGAAGAGCTCTTTAATGGGGAAGAACCGCTCTGGTTCTCAGAAAATAGTCACTGTGTATCACCGGTCAGAAAGTTGCTCAATGCGCGTGATTATGTGGTTGAAAAGCTCAATTCGCAAGGCTTTGACCAAAAGGTAACCTCTTTTGTGATCATACAAGCCGCCAACATCATCAACGCCGATGATATGTTCGATATATGGAGTGATTTGAACATTGAGGTCACACGGATTAACCGCGGTTCTCCGAAAGAAATCCGACTGTTCTCTAAAACACTGCATGAGGCAGAAAACCCGATCTCGAAAAACAATATGGAAAAACTGCGTAAAACTTTAAAAAACACTAAGTAAAGAGGAAAAAAAATGGCATTAAAAGAACGTGGTGAAGAATGGAAAGAATATGACAACGCCGTCCGGTGGATGATGATTACTTTCTTCATTTGCTTGGGGCTAGCGATACTCTTTTTCATTTTTTCACTTCCGCTGTCGTATCTGGTGGGACACGGCGTCTCAAAGACTTCCATGGATGTGGTTAAAAAATTTTTATCCCTGATTGCCGCTAAACCGGATCACTTGTTTACCATGTACGGAAAGTGGTTCCGGCAGATTGTGCGCTATGACGGCCCGTTTTCTTTAAGTTTGTGGATTCCTCTTTTGCCGTTTTTAACCATTCCGGTCGGCATTATTGTCGGTGCACTGATCAGTCCGTATCGTTTTCAAGTCAACTATCAGGGATCGGCGCGTGTGGCTGATCTGCGCGATATCAAAAAGATGGCCTTATTGGGATTTGACGGCTTTTGTCAGGTCGTCGGCAAATTCAACGGCCAATTTTTAATGTTGAAAGAAACACTGGCAACCTTATGCTGCGCCCCTCCGGGTACCGGTAAAACAGCCGGCGTGGTTATTCCGACAATTTTCAATTCGGATCGGCTGAGTCTGGTTATTAACGATCCGAAACCGGAGCTTTGTTATAACACCTCCGGTGCGAGAGCTAAAGTCGGTCCTGTTTTCATCATTAACTGGGGTGCGGAAGACAATCCGAGCGAGGGCATCTATTATCCGAGCTGGAATCCGTTATCACCGAACTGTATTCCGGCGCAAGGACCGGACCGCGACATGTATGTTGATTCAATGTGCAACATTTTGGTTGAAGATCCGAAAGGCGGTGCTGATCCGCACTGGTCACAAACCGGTCGTGCGGCCTTAACCGGTTTTATTCAATTTGTGGTTTCAAAATGCGATCGCGCCAGAGCCAACGACTATTTTATCGGCCGCATATATGAAGGAAAACTTGACGCCAAGGATAAAGAAGTCCTTGAAGGCTACTATGAAACGATGCGTGATCCGGCCGCCCCGCGAGCCATTCAAAATTTGAAAAACGGCACATTAACCATCGAAAACTACTTACCGATCGGCACATGGAATTTGCTTCCGCCGCGTTGGATGGGCCGAGAAGCCTGTATTGCCATGATTATGGAATGGATCACCGAAGCACAGATCAACGCCGCTCAAGAAATTCAACGCCGTATGGATGAAGGTGATCAAATGGCCGCGATGGCCGATCCGACGAAGGATATGTTGGATGAAGCCATCAAAGAAGCCCGCAATTATGGTTATGCCCAACGTTGTATCACAGAATTGAGTTCTTTGAGCAGCATGCCGGATAAGGAACGCGGCTCAGTGCTTTCAACTGCTTTTGCCGGCATTAACGTATTTAAGAACCAAGCGGTTAAAGCGCGTACGAGCTTTTCGGATATTCAGTTTAAGGATTTGCGCGGTATGAAAGATCCGGTAACCGGCGAATGGAAGCCGATTTCGGTATATCTGTCCGTCAATCAGGTTGATGCCCGCGCACTCGGCGTTATCAGTTCGACATTTATTGAGTTGATGAGTTCGTACTTAATTTCCAATCCGCCGAATCACGTCAATCGTACAGACGGCAAAATGGGACCGTATCCGGCGCTTTTTGTGCTCGACGAGTTTCCGCAAATGCCTAAGATGAAAGCAATTATTGACGGTCCGGCCGTCGGTCGTGGTCAAAAGGTTTCGTACCTCTTAATCGGACAAGATTTGGGCCAAATTTCCGGTAAATACGGTAAAGATGATTTGGAAACAGTTATTTCAACAACCGCTTGCAAAGTCATCTTGTCCCAGAACAACGAGGTTACGGCGCAGCGTTTTTCTAAAATGATCGGCAATAAAACCATGCGTGTATCATCATTTTCACGTACGGAAGGCAGCTTAGGTAAAGACTTTAACCCACTGGCCAAAAACGTCAGCTACCAACTTCAAGGCGTACCGGTTATCAGCTCGACACAACTGTTGAGTTTGCCGATGTTAAAACAGGTTGTTTTAATGCAAAGTTATATTGATCGTCCGATCATTGCCGATTCTCCGCGTTGGTACTTGGATAAACGCATGAAAAAGCTTGCTTCTCTGCCGCCGTGTCCGAACGTTCCGGACTGGATTGTTGCTCAACGTGAGGATATTAATGATGACATGCTGGCCAAGCTCGGTATTGATTACAATCCGGAAGAGGAAGAAGGCGGTTTCGAGGCTGACGAAGGACAGATCTAGCATACCGACGTTCACTCAGCTGATCTGCTCTTTAGAACTTCAAACAGCGCAACAAAGGTATCTCCTTTGCTGCGCGTCTTGTTTTTATTGTCATCGCTCAAGGTACGCTGTGCGTCACCTTGTCCAGCGATCTCATCTTTGCGCAGCACTATATCTATAAAAAAATATTGAAGATGCTTTGACCTCGTGTGTTCCACACTCGGAGGCATGACTTTTGATTAATTGATAAAAAACACTTGACTTTTGCTGCGGGGGGGTAATGTGAAAAAAAATATTTTTTTCACATT
>JAFVEP010000078.1 GCA_017475935.1 Alphaproteobacteria bacterium | reverse complement strand
TTTTTTAGCTTCGATTTGTTCTAAAACTTCAGCTTTTTTAGCCTCCAGAGCGGCCTGTGAATCAGATTTTTGCTGAGCGGCTGCATCAATTTTATTCTGTGCTTTTTGTGCGGCTGAAACCAGATCAACCTGCGCATTCGCAGCACCGGCAAACAACAATAAAGCAGCTGCAATCATTAATGTTTTTTTCATTTTTTACTCCCTTTTTGAACAATAACGACCTTAGTTTATATCTCATTTTAGCGAAATACAACGTTTTTATACGTGGTCTATTCACAAATGTGCAAAAATTTTTGCATGTCAGGCAAAGCATTTTGGGCATCTGCACGACCCAATTCATAAACATTGCGGATGATCTTTTTATTTTTTTCCATATGGCTGATCGGTATATTTCGGCTCGGACGAATGGAAAAAGCCTTATGAGCAGACACTTGTTTTTCAATATAGTCCAGCTCTTGATTATACATTATATGGCGATTTTCAATCGCACGCACGAATTCAGGATAGTGTCGATATATGATATGACCAAGCCATGAGAGCTTGTTTTTATGTTTTTGATAACCGGCCGCCCGTGTTTGAACCACAACACAGCGATCGTATCCCATCGATTGAAACGCTTGCAGCGGAATACTGTCGCAAATCCCGCCGTCCAACAATTTAAGACCGTCAATAGAGGTTATTTGCGAAACAAAAGGCATAGATGCGGAAGCTCTGAGGTAGGCCATTTTGGTTCTCAGTTCATCGCACTCGATATATTCTGCCTTGCCTGTAATAAGGTTGCTGCATGTGACATAAAATCGTGTTTTTGAGTTTTCAAAGGTTTGATGATCAAAGGGAAAATATTTTTCCGGAAGTTCGTGATAGCAAAATTCCTCACCGACCAAATTACCCGTGGTTAATAAAGAATAAAAGCTCATATAACGTCGATCACCGGCAAATTTCAAGGTATAGGCAATGTTTCGACCATACTGTTCGGAAACAAAAGAACCGCCGTGTATTGCACCGGCTGACACACCGATCACACCATCAAAGTGAATATCATTTTCCAAAAAAACATCCAGAACGCCTGCCGTATAGATCGCGCGATGAGCACCACCTTCTAAGATCAATCCCGTTTTCATTGTACCTCACACGGTATTTTATTTTCTGTTATTTCGCGTCGTTCACGAAGATTGAAGTCATGGCGATGTTTATATCCGTTTTCATACCTGATACAATGGCCTTTTTGCATTTTGCCGTTTTTATACATGAAACGACCGGCCGGTTTACCATCAGAAAAGTACATTTCCTGTTCACCGTCTAAAAGACCGTCTTTATAGTTTGCCAGAAGTTTTATGGTTCGATTGGAATGATAAACTTTATCCATACCGTTTTTCAAGCCTTTTTTATAATAAACGCGTTCAACCAATCTGCCGTTTTCATCGAACATCGTCACCAAGCCGTCGTAATAGCCGTTTTTAAAATTGATAATTGCGGCATATGTCCCGTTTCCATGGTATTCATAAACTTTTTCTTTCAGCGGTTTTTGATACCTGTCGACGCAGAATTGACGGTCAGAATCATCGGTTTGGCAAGAGTACTCAATGGTTCTTTGCCGCGCATTGACCACAGAAATACAGCCGCACACCGACAAAACCAACACACTGCGAAATATGATAGACTTCATGACATCCCCCTACCTTGCTAAGAATACGTTCAAAATTATATTTTTCAAGCATTGTTTTTTATTTTTTTCCGATACATTGGTATGTAAATCCGTGTTCTGCGGCCGCAATCGGATTAAGCATATTGCGATAATCAAAAATATAGGTTTGCCGCATCAAACGAGCCAGAAGATTCAAATCAACTGTGGAAAATAGCGGCCATTCGGTCAAAATTACTAGTGCATCTGCATCTTTAACAGCGCCGTACATATCATCAGCGTACGCGATGCTGCTACCGAAAATACGGCATGCGTTTTGCATGGCTTTCGGATCATAAGCCACAACGTTTAAATGATGATCCAAAAGTGAGGCCACAACATCTATGGCCGGACTTTCGCGGCAATCATCCGTACCGTTTTTAAATGCCAGTCCCCATACGGCCACTTTGGCGTCACGAATATCTTTTAATTCTTGGCAGATACGTTGAGCCAACTTTTCACGGCGTTTTTTATTACCGGCAATTGTTGTTTCGATCAGATCCATGGAGACGCCCACTTTTCGTCCCATATATGCCATAGCCATTGTATCTTTCGGAAAGCAGCTGCCGCCAAATCCTATTCCGGCATTCAAAAACGCCTTTCCTATTCTTTTATCAAGCCCCATTCCTTGCGAAACTTCCGCAATATCCGCGCCGGTTTGCTCACAAAAATCAGCCATTTCATTAATATATTGAATTTTCATGGCTAAGAAGGCGTTTGAAGCATATTTAATTGTTTCGCTGGAGCGTCGGGATACAAACAAAATTTCCGTTTTAGATGCAAATGGTTTGTACAATTCTTGCATCAGTTCAGCCGCTTTCGGTGAATTTGTGCCGATAATGATTCGATCCGGAGCAAAAAAATCATGTATCGCCTTGCCTTCGCGCAGAAATTCCGGCAACGAAATAACATCAAAGCGCGCTGTCGGATTTTTGCGGCTTATGATTTGTTCAATATCATCCCCCGTACCTACCGGAACCGTTGATTTTGTTGCAACCACCGTATAGTCAGTCAAATACGAAGCCAGTTCATCAGCAGCCGCATAAATATATTTCAGATCAGCCTCTTTGGTGACCGGATGCGGCGGCGTACCGACGGCAATGAGAACGACATCAGCGCCTTCGACTGCCTTACGCATTGAAGTTGTAAAACTCAAGCGCCCGCTTTGCAGATTACGGACAAACATTTCGTTCAGTCCATCCTCATAAAGTGTCAGATGTCCTGTTTTCAGCATATCTATTTTTTCTTTAATTTTATCAACACAAACAACCGTATGACCAAGTTCTGCAAAGCCGACACCGGTCGGCAATCCGACGTATCCTGTTCCGATAATTCCTATTTTCATGAGCCAAGTTCCTTTTTATCATTTACGATCAGTATATGTCGGCGATCAATTTTGACAAGTAAATTATACAGATTTACCACCAAATTAATTTTTTTAAAAAACTTCTTGCAAATAAAGAATTAATGTATTATACACAAAAGCGTCTGATTATTATGCGTGCTTAGCTCAGTTGGCTAGAGCAACTGACTCTTAATCAGTGGGTCGAGGGTTCGAATCCCTCAGCGCGTACCAACAAAGGCCACCCGAACGGGTGGCTTTTTTGTTGGGACGGTGCGTATGGGGAAAGAAGCCTCGACACGAGGGTTCGACGACGAATGAGAGGCGGACTTTAGGACGCCGGTGAGCTTATGCGAACGAATGAGGAGCATGGAGCTTTGCGGAATAATCCCTCAGCGCGTACCAACAAAGGCCACCCGAATGGGTGGCTTTTTTGTTTTAATTCGTCTTTATTCATGACACACCTCCATGGCTAAAATTGATTTATTCAATTCCAGTTTACCCCCGATTTTTTTATCAAGAGTTTTTTGCAAAAAAAAATAAAAAAATCATACCATCGCCAAAAATGCACCTTGTATCAACACATTTTTTGCAAACACTCTAACCTATTCCCTCTTTTAATTTATCGGCAAGATGGATTTTTTTTATTGATTTCTCATGGATTCAATTATATATTAGGCGGAAAGGTGAAAGAACTGAGATGAAAAAATTAAACAAATATACAATTTTAACTGCTCTTTCAGTTTTGTTGGCCGCCTCTCCGTGCAGAGCCAACGAAGATGAAGGTGCGCTGGAAAGCTACAATCGGGCAATGTTTACATTTAACTCCGTTGCCGATCATTATGTGATCAAGCCGCTGGCCAAAGGTTACCGCGCTGTAACAACGGATTTCATTCGTGAACGCGTCCGTAATTTTTATGCCAACCTTAAAGAACCGGCATCCGTCATTAATCACACATTGCAAGGAAATGTCGGTGATTCCGGTGTGTCGGCCGGCCGTTTTTTGGTCAATTCGACCTTAGGCTTGTTGGGAACATTTGATGTGGCTTCCGGTTGGGGATTGCACAACAACAAAACCGGATTCGATAAAACATTGGCAAAATGGTGCGTTCCGGACGGACCTTTTATTATACTGCCGTTGATCGGTCCGAGTACACCGAGAGCAGCTGTCGGTTTGGCGGCGGACACGGTTGCCGATCCTACTTATTGGGCAAGTTATTATACAACTTTCAGCAAAGATTGGCAAAAATACAGCTTCTATTATGGTTTAACAGCACTCGGCTTTGTCAGTGTGCGCGAGGCTAATATTGAACTTTTGGATAATCTGACGGCTAATTCCGTTGATCCGTACAGCACTATTAAGTCAGCTTATATCCAAAGACGATTAAAGATTGATGCTTGTGCCGGCTCCGAACCAAAGCCGCAGGAAGCCAGCTACGATTTTGATTTTGACGATTTTGAAGACTAAAAAGGAGTACGATTATGAAAAAATTGTTTGCAGTTTTCGCATCTGTTTTATTCTTATCTTTTCAGGCGCACGCCGATATTAACCCGAACAAAGCCGAAGCATTTGTTAAATCTGTTACCAATACAGGCATTGAAGAGCTGATTAACGCAGATGTTCCGGAAGCGGAAAAGAAAGCGCGTTTTACCAAACTTTTCAATCAGGATCTTGATCTTGATTTTATCGGCAAATTTGTTCTCGGACGCTATTGGCGCACGGCAACTGCAAAACAACGCGCCGATTTTATAGATGTTTACCGCAAACTTAATATTCAGACATGGTCTGAACGATTTAATGAATTCAAGGGAAAACATTTTGAATTTGTCGGAACGGAAAAATCAAAATCGCCGGATCAGATCTTTGTCAATACACAGGTACCGATGGAAGAAGGCGCGCCGGCTGTGGTTAAATGGCGCGTCAAAGAAACCGACAATACCCTGCGGATTGTTGATATCATTATTGAAAATGTCAGCTTGGCACAAACCTCGCGCAGCGAATATACTTCATATATTCAGAAATCGCCTCAGGGTATCGACGGGCTGATCAAAGATTTGCGGGCGAAACTAAAGTAATTTTTTCTGTTGCCAACATGGTTAAAAAGTGATATATACTTACCATGAAACGGGGAATGTAATTTATGATTGTTGACGGGAACAACATCAAACAAAGAAATATATTGATCAATAAGTGTTTTTATCAAACCACTATCAACCTGATGCGCTTTTTTGAACAAACCGGCAACGGTGATTATGCCAACAAAACCATCGAAGCCATTTCCGCCTATCATGATATTGTGCAGAAAAGAAAACGCAACAATTTTGATAAAGACTACAATCAAGCCTTTGATACAATCGATTCGGCCATTCGTAATGTTGCCAATAAGGTTTTTTATACCTATGGTTCGGAAAGTTTCAACAAGGCCTACGATTCTTTTTGCAATTATAACTACATTCAAACCGTAAGGGCGCAATTGCATAAAAAACACACAAAGTAACCTGTTGATTGTTTTTTTGTTTCGATTGCTTATTCGAACCAATTATAGCATAATGAACCGAGGAATAACTATAACGAGGTTAAAATGAAACAAATTTCAGTAATCGGTTGTGGTCGTTGGGGAACATTTTTAGGGTGGTATGTCGCAAACTATTGCGATGTGGACACTGTTTTGATGTATGATTTGGAACAAGCCCCAACCTATCAGGAACTCAAAAAAGAACGTAAAAATCAGTATTTGACGTTGAGCGATAATATGCTGTTGACATCAAATATTGAAGAAGTCTTGAAAAATGATTTTATCATCATTTCAATCGGCTGTCAGCATTTACGCAGTTTAGCCAAGCAAATTAACGGATATAATGTTGAAAATAAAACTTTTCTGCTGGCAATGAAAGGGTTGGAAGAACCTTCGGCGGAAATTTTAGCCGATGTTTTCACACAAGAAATTCATCAATACATTCATGTGGCTACTTTAAGCGGTCCGGGGCATGTTGAGGACTACATGAAAAAAGTTCCTTCCGCCGCTGTTATTGACAGTCTTGAACCGGAAACGCAAGATAGGGTTATTCAATTTATGCAAAGCAACTTGATCCGTTTTTATTACGGCAATGATCTGATCGGTGATCAGGTCGGTGCGGCGTTGAAAAATGTCATCGGTCTGGCAGCCGGAATTTTGGACGGATTAGGTTGGCAAGGCCTGAAAGGCGCTTTAATGGCGCGTGCGCCGATTGAAGTCGGCCGCCTCATTCAGTTTAAGGGCGGAAATCCGGCTTCGGTATATGGTTTGGCTCATTTGGGTGACTATGAAGCTACCTTGTTTTCCAAAAACAGCCATAACCGCATGTTCGGCGAAATGTTTGCCCGTGGTGAACGTTACGGAAAATTAGCCGAGGGTGTTGATACGCTTCGCGCCGTCAAAGCTATTTCGGATCGGGAGCATATTGACATGCCAATCTGTCAGGCGCTCTACAAAGTTCTGTTTGAAGAAGCGGATATTCAGCAGACTATCCGCAGCCTGTTTGATCGTTCGCTCAAAAAGGAATTCGAACCGGTTAAAAAATCATAGAAAACATATACCATAAAACGGAGAAAATTAATGGATGAAGAATATATAGAAACTCTCTCTCACGATGAAAAAATCATTTTTTTGAAAGTTTTTTGCAAAATCATTAAAGCTGATGGCGTGATTGAAGCAGAAGAAATTAATTTTTTGAAGCTGATTGCTGCACGTTATGGCATTGACAACAACACAGTGGTTAATATTGTCAAAAGCACCCCGAACATTGATTGTGTCGCCGAAGCAAGTAAAATAACCAACAGACAGCATGCTCTCGAACTGGTGAAAGAAATGTGTGTGTTGGCAAACATTGATGAAAGTTTAAATGATAAGGAGTTGGATATCATTATTGATTCGGCGCGTGCCATGAATGTGGATGATGATAAAATCATTTTAATCAATCGCTGGGTTTTAGACTCGCTGATTTTAACGAAAACCGGTCGTGTTATTTTGGAAAAGAACAATGGATAAGAAAGAATTAAAACAAGCTCTTATAGATCAGTTTGTACCTTATGACGAAGCTATTCAGGATAAACTGGATTATTTGCAAAGTGATGATGTATTTTCCAGTCCGGGGGTTATGGAGGAAGATGAAACAGATGAATTATCGCTCGAAGATGCTTTTGGCGGGGAAGTTAATTCCGGATCGAGACGTGCATCCCGTCGGCATCAGGAGGATTATGATGATGAAGATTACGATGACGAGGATTACGATGAAGATGATGATTACGATGATGAAGATGAAGATTCCCGCCCCCGCAAGCCTCAAACAATGGCTGAAAAAATTGCCGCTTTACGCGGAATTTCTGCTATGCCCGGCGATTACATAAGGAAAAAGTAGGCTTTTTAAACAATGAAAAACAGCTAGTTTTTGCTGTTTTTCATTGTTTTTTTTGTATTATCCACGGGCGCGAGGTCGGCCGGTTGTTTTCGCCGCATTTTCTTTTTCCATCATTTTCATCAGCTTGACATGCTCTTTCATCAGTTTTTTATGTTCTTTAGCAAACTGTTTATAGTCTTCTTCAAGTTTTGAAACGGTTTTTTCTATTTTGTCATACTTTTCCATAATATCATTCTCCTTTAATTGATTATACAACTCCGATATATCATCATCCTTGCGATATTCAATTAAATAAAAGGATCACATTATAGAAAATAAAGCCGAGTTTACTTAATTCAGCAGAAAGCGTTCAATTTATGCCAAACGACCGTTTGATTTTTGGTTAGCCAACATACGTTCTGATGAAGTGTTATTGTAATATTGAGCATAAGCATAAGAATTTCCGCCTATCAATTCACGATATTCATCAAGCTTTTTCAAAACCGTTTTAGCATAACATTTTTTGTCTGTTATCTTATCCAGAGCTACACCATGCAATCCCCTTCTTTCAGCCTTACGCAAATTACCAGATCCTGCATTATATGCCACTAATGTCTTCAATAAATCACCCTTGTATGCTGTTTGATTCGAAGCCAAAAAACCTATTCCACCGGATATATTTTGCCAAACATCTTTCCGATTTCCTTTAAATCCTGTAATATTATTCGGCATAAGCTGAAAAAGTCCATAAGCACCCGCCGGTGATGCTGCATCAGTTATGAAATGACTTTCCGTTTCGGCAACAGCTAAAGCCAAACAAGGATCAATTCCTTTCTTCACTGATTCAGTAATAATTTTTCTAACAATTGTCTCTGTTTCCGATTTTGTAGGTTTTGGATTTTTACGACTATATGCAATTTTGCGTACATTATAAACGTGGTCAACAATGGTATTAAAAACTCTTGGATTGCTAAAATCAATGGAAGCGACTGAAGATCTCACCGCTGGATTATTTGTTGCCCCCTTTGGTTGTGATGCCACCGGTTCTGCTGGGGAACTATTGGAAGGCGATACTTGAGTTTTGTTCACTTTTCCTTGTAAACGATAGCCTCTTAACAATTTCTGTTCATTATCATCCTCTAAATGAAGCAACATTTCGATCGTTTTTTTCGATGACTGATGACCTCTGCCTAATTTTTTCATTAAATACGCCGGTTCCATCATAGCTTTCATCATGAGCTTGTGCGCATTTGCTCCATATTTTTCCTGTAATTGTTGTACAACATCCTCTGATAATCCAACACGTTTAGCCCATCCTTTCATATTTCTGATTTGTCTTGCGGTCAACTGACTTTGTGCTGTATTCCCTGTTGACTCGGACTTCTGATTTGCATCTATTTTCTTTTGCTGTGATGAATCGACCGATGTTCGCTCTGCACTGGTTGGTAAAGGAGAAGATGGTTGTGTTTGGTTTAAAGTTTGAGCTTTAGCCCGCACCGGTGAATTGCCTAAGCCTTCATTTATACCATTGATAATAACTGGATGGAGATTCTCGCTGCCATGCACGCCGTCCGTCCAATAATTTTTATTATCAAGGTAGTCTGACTTGATCTTCGTATATATATCGATAAAACCAAAACCATTTTGCTCGGCTCCTGCACTAAGATAACTATTGAACTCCTCCAAGCCGGCATTAATTGACTTACGTGAATAGTCATAACGAGCACTATATTGATTCCGCTCATAGTTACCATGAAGAGGATAAGGTGTCACAAAAACGACTTTTTTACCCGATTGTTTTTCAATCTGCTTAGCTAGGGTAAGATAATTATTCGCCATTTTTTGTGCTCCGGCTTTATTTACACCACCGCCATCGCTCGTTTTGTTCAGAAAATTTGGCCAATCATTAACACCCATATTGATGACAACGTAATCACAGTTCTGTTCTTTCGCTGTTTCGGCAATCTGTGACACATTTGCCTTAAACCACTCATAACTCTGTCCGCCGGAAGCGTAATAATAGTTACCATCCTTTCCCTGACCGACCACATCATTTGGTCTTGGCAGTGTTATGGTTCGTCCATTTTTCTTCACCTTAACTCCGACAGTCACGTTCTTTTGTGATTGCAATTTCCCAAAGTCCTTATTTTTTCCGATACCGGTCATGCGGCTATCACCGACCATTAGACATTTTCCGCTCATTGTGCTTACTCCCGATCTGTCGTTTTTATCTTTCTTTAAGCGTAACACAAACTTTCAGCCTGCGCAATCATTTTCGCACACTGTAACAAAAAATTCACAAAACGTCGGATTATAAATTAAACAGATGTATTTTCAGCAACTTAGCTATGCTGCCACAAAAAGAACAAAATGACAAAAACAACAAATAAAACAAAATATAAAAACATGACACAGCCTCCATCTTTCGCAAGATTACAAAAAATATCGCAAAATGTCAATTTTTTTATTGGCTGACATAACAATCATCACCATTGAAATTAAAATCAACCACAATGTTATTCCGAATAACGAAAGAGGTCTGACAATAAAACAACGGCGGTGCCGACGGCAATCCGTATTCTGATGTGGATAAGGCATCGTAGGCAATTTCACCCTCGTACGGCTCGAAGACATTATCAATCGGCTGATCCTCGGACTGATAATACGTCACCATATAGCGCTGCGCATCAATCGGTGTCGTCTGCATCGGATAGCCCCATGCACTATATAGTGAATCAGCACTTTTACCCAGCCATCCGCTCAACATTTTTTGATAGTTCGATTCTCTGTACGCGTGACTTTGACAGCCGTTAATCAACAGCAGGCCAAATATTATCGGCAGTATTTTTGACATTCATTTTCCTCATCTCTATGTTGTCACTTTCAGCAATCATTCTTTTCAGCCGTGCGGCTTGATGAGCGCTGAGCCTGACATCATAGATATGATCATTTTCAGTCGTTTCAATGTGGTTCACCTGACTATTTTGATGCAGCCACGCCATAAGACGTCCGTCGGTATGCGGAACTTTAACCCGATATAGCTCGGACTGCCGGCAAAGTCTGTCTTCAATTAAATTTAATAATTGCGTACATCCCTCGCCGGTTAATGCCGAAACCAAAACCGTTTGACCGTTTTTCGCACTCTTTTGCGCCCAATATTGACGATCCTCTGCCGATAACAAATCAGATTTATTCAAAACCTCAAAATAAAAATCTACCGTGTCAATATCATTCAGCCCCATATTTTGCAACACATGCAAAACATCTTCACGCTGAGCCGCGCTGTCTGGATTGTAGATATCGCGTACATGCAAAATAATATCGGCGCACAAAACTTCTTCCAACGTCGCACGGAAAGCCATCACCAATTCATGTGGTAAATCCGAGATAAAACCAACCGTATCCGATAATATGACAGACATTCCCCCAGGCAAAAGAACCTTGCGCATTGTCGGATCGAGCGTGGCGAAAAGCATATCAGCCGCCATGACATGACTGGCGGTTAAATAATTAAACAGCGTTGATTTTCCGGCATTTGTATAACCGACCAACGCCACTACGGGATACGGAACTTTCTGACGCGCACCGCGCTGAATCTGGCGTGTTCTTTTCACTTTTTCCAATTCTTTTTTGATGCGCAAAATTTTTCCGTCAATGACACGGCGATCCAACTCAATTTGCGTTTCGCCCGGCCCGCCTAAGAATCCGGCACCGCCGCGCTGTCTTTCCAAGTGTGTCCAACTGCGAACCAAACGCGATCGCTGGTAGGTTAAATGAGCCAGCTCAACCTGTAAAACACCTTCTTTTGTTTGTGCGCGTTCACCGAAAATTTCCAAAATCAAAGCCGTGCGATCAATCACTTTAACGTGAAGTTCTCGCTCCAAGTTACGTTGCTGTATGGGGGTGATCCGAAAGTCCACAATCATCAGCTCAATTTGTTTTTCTTGAATAATCGGCGCCATTCTGGCGGTAAAACCGCGCGTAAAAAACATAGAGGCTTTAATCTCTTTGATATGCACAACCTCTTGATGTACCACATTTAAATTGATGGCTAAGGCCAAACCAACCGCTTCCCGCAAACGGTTTTCTTCTGACAGAACACTATCCTGTCCGCTTATTAACGGACAGATAACTAACGTATTCGTTTTAACATTTGCGGTAATTTCTATCACTATTCGTCAGCAATATTAACGGCAATACTCGGCATAATGGTCGATACAGCATGCTTATATACAAATTGCGTATGACCGTCACGACGCAGCAAAAGCCCGTCTTCATCATATGAAGTGATAATGCCTTGCAACTTAACGCCGTTGATCAAAAAAACAGTTACCGATACTTTATTTTCTTTTAAATCATTCAAAAAATCATTCTGTGCTTTATTCATTGTTATTATCCTTATTTATGAAATGACAGAACGTAATCTATACGCAAATTTCTAAAAAATCTATACTTATCTTGCTTTTTTTCACGATTTTTTTTGAGTTGATAAACTTATATTGCTGTTGCGCGGCGATGAAAAAAGTTATATCTTAAGTGTCGGTTGAATGTGGAAGGTGCAAATGATAAATGATCCTTTATTTTACGGCGGACTGGCTTGTGCGGCCATCGTTGTTCTGTTTCTGATCGGTCTCATCGTGTTGATTATCAAAAATTCCAACAAAAATGTTTTGATCCGTCAAATGCAAACCCAGATCCGTGACATAACTCTGAATAATCAACAATTATCTGAGGTCAATAACGGCTTAAGCAGTGAAAATATCCGTTTGAAAACGGAATTTGCCAATCAACGCCGCTATATGGAAGATAAAATTCAATATATTGAAAACAGTAAAAACGAACTTTCCCTTCGTTTTCGTGACATATCCAATGAAATTCTGCATCAGCAATCGGAACAGCTGACCGCAAAACAACAAAATACACTCAATTCGCTTCTCACACCTTTCAAAGAACAGCTGCAAACATTCAAAGATGAAGTGAGTAAAGCGAATATCGAAAACATCAAAAATAAAAGCAGCTTTGATGAACAATTCAAAAATCTGCTCAGCCTGAATCAATCCTTAAGCCAAGATGCACAAAATTTGACCAATGCCCTGCGCGGCAATAAAAAAATGCAGGGAGATTGGGGAGAAATAGAATTGAATCGGCTGTTGGAAATTTCCGGCCTGCAAAAAAATATCGATTATTTCACACAGGAAAATTTCAAAAACGAAAACAACCAAAACCTGCGTCCCGATGTGATTGTTAAATTACCGAATGATCGCAGCGTTGTTATCGATTCAAAAGTCTCCATGAACGACTATGTCGCTTATGTTAATGAAGATAATGAAACCGCTAAATCAGGCCTTTTGCTGAAGCATATTCAGTGCCTTAAAGCCCATATTGACGAACTTTCAGCCAAAGAATATCAAAAGCTCTTAAAAGAGGAATCTCTTGACTATGTCGTTATTTTTATTCCGATAGAAAGTGCCTTTATTGAAGCCATTCGCAATGATAGCTCCCTTTACGATTATGCCTACAAAAAGAATATTGCCCTGACCACCCCTTCTTCGCTGTTGCCGATTTTGCGTACGATTGAAAACCTGTGGCAACTTGAAAATCGTAATAAACACGTTCAGGAAATTGCACGAATCGGAGGTTCTTTGTTCGATAAAATTGCCAACTTTGTTGAAGATATGCAAAAAATCGATCGCTCGTTAAATACGGCTAAGCAAAGCTATGAACAAGCCATTGCTAAATTATCAACCGGAAAAGGAAATGCGCTGTCCTTGGCTAATCGCCTTAAAGAATATGGTGCGCAAACCAATAAATTTCTCAATATTGAATATGAACAAGAGCAAACTTTGATTGAAAATGCTTCTGAAAGAAAGGTCTCATAACATGAAAAAAATCATTTTTACCGGCGGTGGTTCCGGTGGTCATGTCACTCTTAACCTGAATTTAATTCCTTTATTCAAAGAAGCCGGATGGGATATTGTTTACATCGGCTCTAAAAACGGTATCGAAAAGGATCTGATTAAAAAACTGACTTACGTAAAATATTATGCAATTGAAACAGGGAAACTCCGCCGGTATTTTTCTTGGGAAAATTTCAAAGATGCACTGCGTGTACCGGTCGGTGTTTTTCAAGCGTGGAAAATCATTCACACCGAAAAACCGGACATTATCTTTTCGAAAGGCGGATTTGTTTCTTTTCCGGTCGTTTTAGCCGGACATTTGAACCGTTGTCCGCGGATTTTCATGCATGAATCTGATGTTACTCCGGGACTGTCCAATAAAATGTCGCTGCCGTTTGTAACCAAATTTTTCACCACCTTTGCCGAAACACAGAACTACGTTAATCAACCGAAAAAAGTTCAATATGTCGGACCGGTGCTGTCAGACCGATTGGAAAACGGCGATGCGGAAAACGGGCGGAAATTATGCGGTTTCGATAATCAGCTGCCTGTAATTATGTTTGTCGGCGGATCTTTGGGAGCTAAGAGCATTAATGAAGCCGTACGCCAAAATCTGGACGCGTTATGCAAAAATTATCAGGTGATTCACATATGCGGAAGAGGACAAACCGATCATACAATTCATGAAAATTATCGACAATTTGACTTTGTTGACAAGGAATTTAAGGACCTTTTAGCTTTATCCGAGGTGGTCATTTCTCGTTCAGGATCCAATGCAATTTTTGAACTACTCAGCCAAAAAAAGCCGATGCTGCTTGTGCCGCTTCCATCCACTTCAAGCCGCGGCGAACAAACCTTAAATGCCGTTTCATTTCAAAAACAAGGCTTTGCTGAGATCTTAAAAGATGAAGATTTACTTAAAGAAAATAAATTAACAAATTGTATTAATACTGTTTTTTTAAATAAAATGTCTTATATAGAAAATATGAGTAAAGCATCATTAAAACAAACCAGCAACCAAAAATTATTTGAAGACATTGTCAATGGATAAAACGTGTAAACACATCGTCTTTCTCACCGGTGCCGGTATATCTGCCGAGTCAGGCTTGTCCACTTTTCGAAGCGAAGACGGTCTGTGGAATAAGCATCGTGTTGAAGACGTCGCCACTATCGAAGCTTTTGAACGTCAACCGGAATATGTGCATCAATTCTACAATTCCATGCGGCCGGAACTTTTTGCTGCGCAACCTAATGCCGCTCACTTGTCTATTGCTCGATTACAAAAAGAACTAAAACAGCATAAAATCAGCATCATAACGCAAAATGTTGACACTTTACATGAAAAGGCCGGCAGCAATAATATTTACCACATTCACGGACAAATCAACCAATTGGTATGCCTGCAGTGCGGACACGTCAGTGAAACTTGGGCGGAGGCTCATAGCACAGATGTTTGCCCCAATTGCCACACACAAGGAAATATTAAACCGAATATTGTCTTTTTCGGTGAAACGCCACTCTGCTTGGATGTTGTCGACAATCTTTTGAAAACATGCGATCTGTTCATATCAGTCGGTACATCCGGTGTGGTTTATCCGGCTGCCGGCTTTGTACAAATTGCTAAATTATACGGTGCTGAAACATATGAATTTAACATGGAAAAAACATCTAATAACTATATGTTTGACCACCACATTTTCGGCAAAGCCGGTTCGACTTTACCCACTTTTATCGATGAATTGATTGCACAATATCAATAGGATTAATGCGCCATAATTCTGGCTTTTTCGCGTGACCAATCACGTTCTTTCGCCGTTTCGAGCTTATCATAGAGCTTTTTACCGGTTCCCAAACCGATTTCTAATTTTGCCCGACCTTTGGCATCAAAAAACAGCTTTATGGCAATCAAAGTTGAGCCTTTACGCTGTAATGAGTTAATAATTTTAATAATTTCCCGATGATTAAGCAAAAGTTTTCGATTGCGCCGTTCCGCATGACTGCTGTATCCCTGATTTTCATAGGCGGCAATAAACATGTTCGACATATAAACCTCACCGTCTTCCACAATGCCGTATGCATCGGTAATATTGGCATGCCCTCGCCTTAAGGATTTAACCTCCGTTCCGACCAAAACCAGTCCGGCGATATAGGTTTCCGTAATATTATAATCAAAGCGCGCGCGTCTGTTCTGCGCCACGGTTCCCGTTGCAATAAACTCTGATTTATTTGTCTTTGCCATTATTTTGCGTATCTTTTAATTTTTCTGCAGAACTTGGTGTATTTTGCGCTTTCGAACGCGGCATACAATTTCCTTCCACATAAGCCCCCGGTTCTAAGGCAATTTTGTTATAATATGCACTGCCGATCAAACGAGCATTGTTGGCCACAAAAAGATCTTCCGTCTCAATAATACCATTAACCGTACCGTAAACACTCAATGATTTAGCTTTGATATCCCCGACAATATATCCTCTGGTACCGATGATAACCTCATTACACATAATATTGCCTTCCAACTTACCGTCAATGTGAATGGTATCTCCGCCCCATATATCGCCTTTAATCTTCGTATCATAACTGATCACGCTCGGAACAGGTGTGTTTGAACCGCGGCTCATGCGGGCAATTTTTAAATAAATCATACGCCTTAAACTTCTCATTTGATCCTCCTATGATTCATTGATACTGCGAATATTTACAAATGTCAACGGATTCACATTTGTTCCACCGTATAAAACTTCATAATGCAAATGGCTTCCAGTCGCACGACCGGTACGCCCGACTTCGCCGATAGCCTGTTTATATGTGACATAATCACCTTTTTGAACATAAATTTTATTCAAATGGGCATATTTGGTTAAAAAACCATCTTTATGTTTAATTTCAACAACATTTCCGTATCCGTTAGACTGATACTCTGCAGTAATAACTTTTCCGGCCGCCATAGTCGAAACGCGTGTTCCGACTGACGCACTCATATCCAAGCCCTTATGATAAGCTAACTTTGTTTTGAACGGATCCGATCTTTTCCCAAAATACGAAGAAATGCGATAATTATACACCGGCGTTCCCAAAGGCAGACCGGCAATAGATGACTTATACGCATCGAGCATATCAATTTTCTGGAAAGTTTCCGAAAGCTTGTCATTAAGCGGCTCGCTCAAATGAACTCCGGGAAGCGGAATATAAGGTCCGCCTGAACCGCTTTTAATATTAGCCAGCGGATTAAAATATTTTTTCTGCACTTTCAGAGAGTTATTGATTTGTGACAAAGAGGCTTTGATTTGATCAATTTCTTGTCCCGAAAGTTTGCCGATTTTTTCCAAAATAGCCATTTCAGCGGCCTCCAAACCTTGTACGGTTTCCTGCAAATTTCTCAGTGACAAACTGAGTTGGCCTATTTTTTCACGCAAAACATCATTTTCTTTCAGTGCCAGATCTTTTTGAATAAGTGCCTCTTTTTTGGTTACTTTTTCTTCAACCTTATCGACATCGATCCACGCCTCGGTATCAGCAATCTGTCGGATTTTATCTTCCACATTTTGCATTTGTTCTTTGTAATTTTTCACCTCATCAATATCACTGTCCATGTTATCCATTGACGACACAACATCTTTGAGATTATTCTGTAAAGCGGCAACATCTGTCATCAAATCAACATAAGCGTCGCGCGTTCTGCCGAGTTCTTTATTTTTTCGATGAATGATTTTAGCGGAAGTATGATAAAAGTGATAATTATATCCTGACCAACAGAAAACCGCCGCCATTAGCACCAAAGCAAACACCTGCAGGCGGTGAGAAATATTGAATACTTTTGCTCTTCCACCGCTTCGGAATATAATTTCTTTATCTGCTAAAAAAGGTTTTTTTTCCGTATATCTGACCGCTTTTTTATTTTTTAGCTTCATATTATACTTATTTTTTTTCAAATAACAGTTCCTCTGATATGCTGTTCAAGTGTGTTCCTTATATAATACTTTTTGCGAAAAATAAAGCTCTTTTTAACAGATACACACTGATAGTTTTCTTTTCAAGAGAGCAAGCTTAAATATACATACTTTTGCGGCAAAATTATAGTTTTATAAATTGCTCAAATCAGTGGACAAGCCTTCCTTTTTTTCCTATATTAAGATCGGTAACAACAGCGAGGTCAACATGGATCAAGTTCATTTAATTTTAAAATATATAAGAGAAAATATTAATAAAATACAAAATGTTAATAAAAAATATTTAATTACAGCATTAATTTTAATAATAACTCTTATTTGTCTGTTTGTATTTTATTTCGGTTCAGAAAACACCGTTAAATTTAAAACACAAAAATTAAGTCTGGGCGATATAACCGAAAGCGTCACGGCTTCGGGAACAATTAACCCTCTTTCCACCGTTTCGATCGGCACACAAGCTTCCGGCCGTATTGCTGCCATTTACGTCGATTTTAACTCAGAAGTTAAAGAAGGCCAACTGTTGGCCTTGATTGATCAAGACAATGCCAAAGCTAATGTAGCCCAAAAAGAGGCCTCGTTGGAAATTGCCAAGGCGCAAGTGGCCGTTGAGGAAAATAATATTAAATATTATAAAAAGGCACTGGATCGCATTTCTAAATTAAATGCCTCCAAATACTCAACTGCAAAAGAATTGGAGGCTGCCGAGCGCGATTACGATAATGCCGTTGCCCAGCTAGCACTCGAACAAGCTCAGGTTAAACAGGCTCAAGCATCCCTCAACTCTGCCCTGACTGAACTTTCTTATACAGAAATCAAATCTCCGGTTAATGGTATTGTCATTTCTAAAGCTGTTGAAGTCGGACAAACCGTCGCCGCCAGCTTTTCAACACCGGAACTGTTTTCCGTTGCCGAAGACTTAACCAAAATGCAAATTGAAGCTTCCGTGGTTGAAGCTGATATCGCGAAAGTTAAAGAAGGACAAAATGTTCGTTTTACGGTGGATAGCTATAACGATCAATTTTTCTACGGAAAGGTCGTTCAAGTGCGCAATGAGGCTGTCACAACCTCTAATGTCGTCACCTATACCGTTGTGATTGAAATTGATAACAGCGATTTAAAACTTAAACCCGGAATGACGGCAAATGTCGAGATTATAACCGCAGAAGCTAAAAATGTCCTTATTGCACCGAATCAAGCCCTGAGATTTTATATGGATGATAACAATAAGCGTTACCAAGACCGCGGCATTTGGATATTGAAAAAAGGCAAACCACAAAGAATCAGTGTTCAATTAGGGGTTAGCGATGATACAAATACACAAATTATTTCAGACAAAGTCAGTCCGGAAAACATGGTTATTCTATCTAAAATAACCAATAAAAATGATAAATCCGGCAAAATGGGACTGAGGATGCCACGCTGATGCAACCGTTAATTAAGCTGAAAAACATTCGTAAAAGTTATCCTTTGGATGGATTTGATCTGGAAATTCTGAAAGGGATTAATTTAGAAATTCAATCCGGTGAATTTGTGGCTATTATGGGACCCTCCGGATCCGGAAAATCGACTTTGATGAATATTTTGGGGTGTTTGGATACTCCTTCGTCCGGTGAATATGCACTGGCAGGACAAAATGTAGAGAACCTTGATGCCGATCAATTGGCTGAAATCAGAAATCAAAAAATCGGTTTTGTATTTCAGGGATTTAATCTGCTATCCCGTACTTCCGCCATTGAAAATGTGGAACTACCCATGATTTATTCGGGGATTGATGATAAAACACGCCGGCAAAAAGCCGAAAATGCACTCATCAGTGTCGGTTTGCAAGAAAGAATGCATCATATGCCTAATCAGCTTTCGGGCGGACAACAACAGCGTGTGGCCATCGCGCGAGCTATTGTAAACGAAGCGCCGATCATTTTTGCCGATGAGCCGACCGGTAATTTGGATACCAAAATGAGCGTTGAAATCATGAAACTGTTTTCAGAACTTAATCAAAAATTACAACGAACCATAATTTTGGTGACGCATGAGGAGGATATTGCCCTTTATGCCAAGCGAATCATCCGCCTTGTTGACGGTGAAATCCACAGCGATCAATTAAATAAGAAAGATTAAAAGAATGATTGAATTAAAAACCATCGGCAAAATTTCCATCCGTGCCATCAAAGCCAATAAAATGCGCTCAATATTAACCAGTTTGGGTATTATTATCGGCGTGGCGGCGGTCATT
>JAFVEP010000077.1 GCA_017475935.1 Alphaproteobacteria bacterium | reverse complement strand
GACTACCCGAGTCTTTTTTTATTTGCTACTTTTTTCTTTCACTTAAATTGTTCGGCTTCTGTTTTTATTTTACACCGAAGGCAGGCGCTGTATTTACTTCTTGACGTTTCCACAAAGATGTTGTACTCTGCCGAAAGTTGTTAAAAGTGAGAGAAAGATGCGACATTCTATCATTCATATATCTATCATCATTATCCCTTAGGGGATAGGGCATCTTTATACATATTAAACTTTCAAAATCAATCATTTGTGATCACTAACTTTTTTAGGGTATGAAATATGACGAAATACTATGCTGAGGTAAAGGCAAAACCGAATTTTGTGGAATTGGAAAAAGAGGTTTTACGTTTTTGGGAACAGGACAATACGTTTGAAAAATCCGTTAAAAACCGTGATGGCGCGGCTGAGTTTGTTTTTTATGACGGTCCGCCGTTTGCGAACGGTACGCCGCACTACGGGCATATTATGGTCAGCTACGTCAAAGATGTTGTGGCTCGCTTTCAGACAATGAACGGCAAGAAAGTTGAACGGCGTTTGGGTTGGGATTGCCATGGTTTGCCGGCGGAAATGTCGGCCGAAAAACAACTCGGCGTTTCGGGACGTAAACAAATTGAAGCGTACGGCGTTGAAAAATTTAATGATTTTTGCCGTGCCGATGTTCTTAAATATTCCGGTATTTGGGTGGAGTTGTTTAAAAGAATCGGCCGTTGGGTTGATTTCAGCAATGATTATAAAACAATGAATCTGCCGTTTATGGAAAGTGTGATTCACAATTTTAAAGCCCTTTATGACAAAGGTTTGGTTTATGAAGATTATCGCGTGCTGCCGTATTCGTGGGCGGCGGAAACACCGTTATCCAATTTTGAAGTCAATCTCGGATATAAGGATAAAACCGATAATGCGATCACGGTTATGTTTACATTGCAGACCGGTCAGAAAATTTTAGTCTGGACGACAACGCCGTGGACTTTGCCGTCAAACTTGATGCTGGCGGTGGGAAAGGATATTGATTATGCGGTGATGGAGGAAAACGGCCAGCAATATATTATCGCCAAAGCTCGTTTGGGAAACTATAAAAAACAGCTCGAACAGGCTACTCAGGTTGGTGAAATGAAAGGTTCGGAATTGGTCGGGCTGAGCTATGAGCCGATGTTCCCTTATTTTAAGGATTTGAAAGAAAAGGGAGCATTTAAAGTGCTTGCCGGTGAATTCGTTTCAACGGAAGACGGTACCGGTGTTGTTCATATCGCACCGGGATTCGGTCAGGACGACTTTGAGGTCTGCCGTGCGTACGACGAACATTTTCCGGTTGTTTGTCCGGTTGATGAAGCCGGTAAATTTACCGCTGAAGTGATTGACTATGCCGGTCAGCAGGTTTTTGAAACCAATGAGCCGATTATGCAGTGGCTGAAGCAGAATGGTTTGCTCGTTAAAAAAGAACAATATACGCATACTTATCCGTATTGCTGGCGTACAGATACACCATTGATTTATAAGGCGATGAGTTCATGGTTTGTCCGTGTGACTGATTTCCGCGACGACATGGTTAAAAATAATCAGCAAATTAATTGGATTCCTTCGCATATTAAAGACGGACGTTTCGGAAAATGGCTTGAGGGCGCACGCGATTGGTCAATCTCTCGCAATCGTTTTTGGGGAACGCCGATTCCGGTGTGGAAATCGGATAATCCGCAATTTCCGCGGGTGGATGTGTTCGGTTCGGTTGAAGAAATTAAACAAGCTACCGGACGAACGGTCGATAATTTGCACAAACCATATATTGATGATGTTGTTTATCCGAATCCGGATGAACCGAGCGGTAAAACAAT
>JAFVEP010000076.1 GCA_017475935.1 Alphaproteobacteria bacterium | reverse complement strand
GTGCCGAGACTGATCGACGTCCCGGAAGTGCTGTCTTTTCGAACATCATATGTGCTCCCAATGTTGTCCGTGTAAAAGGTAACTGTTCCGGTGTAGGTTTTTGGTTGGGCGACCTTAAGTTTCACCATGCCTTTTCTCGGAAATTTCAGGCGATAGGTTCCGTTCGCTTCATAATATCCGTTGTTGTATGTCAAATTCGATCCGCTGACTCTTTCGATTCTCAAAATCTTTTTCGGTCCTGCGATTGTGCCATTGTATGCGGTGCCGTCCAAGAATTTATAGCTCGTGTCTGAGTAATTTATTGAAAAATCGATCTTATCCGACTCGGCCATTGGAATTTCAGATGCGTCGTTATCAAATCCGAGATAGGTCAGCTCTCCGGGTTCGAACCAGTCGGGTTTGTTTACGAGCAGGATTATGGCCTTTTTTCGACCGGAGGTTGTCTTGGACGGTCTCGACAGGACGGCTGAATCCCCGGTTCCGGCGGTTGTCGACACGCTAGGGTTGTTCGTCCAGCTCTGGAACATGTTATTCGCCCATTCGAGCGGCGCAAAGATGAAATTTGATACATTTTTGAGATCATGGAAAGGGTATAAAGCGTTGCACATCTCGTAAATTTTGACTAAATCGGCCGTTGGCTCGATGACGTAATACGGATTCGGCAAAAAATGAGTACAATTTTTCTCGCAGCGCATTCCCAAAAGGCTCGCATAGCCACCATAGCACGGATTGAGGTTCATCCTGCGGTACTTATACTGGTCACCACTACTCGGATTGGTTGTGTTATTGAGCAGACCGCCCGCAATGTAGTTGTTTCCGTAGCGTGGGTCGCATGTAAGAGTGCCTCTGCGACACATGATCGGGCAGCCGGTCAGTACTCCGCCCCAGTAGTACGGTGTGTCGGTTGTCGGCAGCGTATCACCTGACACAAGAGCTTTTGTTTTGTAGCTCTGTTTGAGCGCCGCATCCTTAACACCGCTGGTTGAGTAAAGGCAAGCACCAAGCATAACGGCGGTGTCATCAGGTGTCTCAACAAATGCCGGAATTGCTGTTGTCCAGGCGGTTCGATCGGGCGACAGTGAAATTTTTGCTGAATAGGGAATCAGCGACATATACACGCCTCGAATGTGATAAAAATTGTCCTTGACGAAGTTTTTGCACGCCTGACCCATTTGATAAATCGGCGTTTTCTTGGCATCGGCGGGAATTCTGTAACCGGTAGTATGATAGTAGGGAGTTCCCGCTGTGTCAGAGGCTGCGTCACGATTATCAGCATTGCAGGCCGCTCCATTGACGGGAATTGCCAGAACGATGTCGACATTGCACTGCGCCGGAACTGCGTAGCTTACATCGCCTGAAGATGAGCGAAGTTGAATATTGTCGTTGTAAACGCCGATGGATAGATCTCCCGATGTGAAAGATTCTCGGCGAGAGGTGTAAGTGCTTTTAGCGAGCGAATAAGAGCTGTTGTTACTATAAGTATTCATAGTTGTATATGCTGATAAGAGAGTTTTTGCATTATAGTTGCCGGCTTCCGAGGAAGTTGTACTCGGAACGTTGTAGCGTGTGCTGCTGGTATCGCTGACATAATAACTATTTGATGGATATCCTGACGCAATATAGGAAGTATATGGATGCGGATCGATAAAAATCTCGTGCTGCTTGAGCACATAATTTCCTTTACTCAGCTCTGTCTCATCAAGTTCATCAAATACGCTTGTTCTGAGTGCCGGAGCGGAAGCTTTATCGGCGGCTAACCACAATCCGTAGTGGTAATTCATTAATGCGTAAGTGCTATTGCGGTTGAAATAGATTTGCGGAAAATACAACGTATTGGTGTTATATTGGATCCCATTGCCTGAAGTTGAAGTGATGCGAGAAACGATTTTGTTACCGTTCTTGTCATGTGCGACTACGCCCGGAATTGCTCGTCCCAAAATACTGTTGGAAACAGAGGATGTGCTGCTGCAGATAGCATCGGCAACTTTGTAGACGCCCTCACGCTGTTGGCCGAGCG
The DNA here is from genome assembly GCA_017475935.1 of Alphaproteobacteria bacterium. Taxonomy (GTDB): domain Bacteria; phylum Pseudomonadota; class Alphaproteobacteria; order RF32; family CAG-239; genus RUG410. The sequence goes on along the minus strand of JAFVEP010000076.1, from coordinate 2,642 downwards.
TCAGCCCAGGATTCCAATTTTGTGCCACGGCCAGAGCCGCTTCCGGCAAACCTGACACAATTTCAACTTGCTCCTCGCTGTCAATCTCTTTCAACTTCATGTCCTTGTAATCAAACAATTTTTCGGCATATTTAACACCAAGCAACACTATTGGAATAAATGCTGTAACCAAAATCAAAACATAGCCGGAATTTTCCCGCTGTGGTTGATACCTCAAAAATTCTCTGAGAAAAAGGCCAATGCTGTACAACCTCCGATTGATGCGAGATTTTTCAATCGAAATTCCCACAACATCAGCCTTTTTGAAGTAATAAACGTGGAATATGAGCAATAATATCAGAAAGACGAGCGGCACAATCGCAGGTAGAACAAAGACGCTTGCGCACGAAAAAATCGCACCGCAAATAAACATCAGCGAAGAAAAATTGTTTGATTTTTTAGGGGTTATCAGATTAACATATTGACGATCCGTGTTTTTCGGATTCAATTTTGGACAAATGTGAAAATTACCACAAATACCCTTTTGAGAAAGATCTACCCCCCCCCGTCAATTTTTATTTGACAACAAGTGTCGTTATCCATACCTGTGCCTTGCATCACAGATCTCCTGATTACTGCTTCAAAAAACAGATATAGCACTAATTACTTAAAGAAAAGTTAATAAAACAAAAACTGATAATATAAAAATAGAAGCAGATCAGCCTCTTTTAATCTTGATTATTTTAAAAAGCGTTGGACAATTTCTTAATCTCTTCCACGGATAATCCTGATATATCAGCAATATCATCAACGTCTATGCCTTTTCGCAACATCTTCTTCGCGACTTCAACAGCCTTTTCGTTTGCTCCTTCAGCTTTGCCTTTCTCAATGCCGATTTTTTCGCCTTCAATTTTTCCTTCTTCCTTGGACTGAGCCATTGCGGCAGCGTAATTTCGTATTGCAGACTCTCGTTCTTCAATCAACTTCCTTTTCTTCGGATCCGCTTTTGCTGCTTCAAATACTTCTTTGGCTTCTTTTAATTCCGGAATAAATTTATACAGCTCTTTACATTCCTCTGAATAAGGATTCTTGAAAAACTCTATCCAGAACGTTATTGGACTCTCTTTGGTAAACTTTTTCAATTTATCCAGCTCAAGAAACTGAATTTCCAGCAAATTCGTTATACGTTCGTGCGTCTTATCATCTGTAATATGGCATTTTCTCCAATATCTTTCATCTTTATGAAATAGCTTAAAATTCAATATGTTAATCGATATCGTACGACGTAATTTTCCGTAATGATCTCCCACCACAAGCGATCCAGCAAACAGTTCTGACCAATAAAACAGCGCACGTCCAACCATATGCTCATCTCTGCCAACTTGGAGTTCGATGTCTACTATTTCTCCGCTATTTGTCTCCGCACGAATGTCCAGCCTAGACCCTTTTTGCGTTACATGACGTTTAGTAATCTCGTTGTTCAAAATTTTTGCACTTTTTATCAAATCTTTAGCTTCTATGGCACAATTCAGAAAATGCACTAACAGACGCTCATGTTTCGGATCTGTAAAGAGCATTTTAAAGGCTACATCATTGCGAGGAGTAATCTTGCTTATATCTATCAAATTAATACCTTTTTTCAATATCTATTACAGTGTAGCATATTCGTGGATTTATGCAATTTTTCTGGAAGTTTTGGAAATCGAAACGATTGATACATATCAAACGTTATTTAAATTATGTTCTGAGAAAAAGGTTTATCTGCCAACTCTAAGAATGCATAAGTAATTATTAGTATAATGCATATTAGTAAGATTATCATTGATAAATGAAGTATTTGGAGACTATAAAAATTTATCTCATTGAAAACAAAGAATAAAATCGGCATTTTCCATTTTCCGTCCGCAGGAGCGGTCATTTTTGTATCGTTATAACTTATTGAAAATGAAAAGAAAGTGCCAAAAAACTCTCCAATGACGAGTTATGAAGTAGATACCATCCGCTCCCGCTTTTGAAGCTGACATCTCCGAAAGTTCATCCAAAATCAGCAGAGAATCATTACGTCTGAAAGCAATCGTTTCCATTGCATTGTCTGTAGCTTTCCAGCTCACAACATACTTTGGATTTCCGAAGACTGAAGCCGCAATATTCAAACATGTGGTTTTTCCCGAAGAACTGTTTCCGACAAAATGAAAACCAAAATTTTGGAGATTGCAGAATTTTAAAATGATGCTCGCAAAAGCAGCACAAATCGCAAAAATCAGTCGTGAATTTCCGACGCACCAGCGCGCGATTAAATCGTTCCATTGTTGCTGAGAACCTGATGTAGCGTAAGAATCGTCTTGAATTGATTCATCAGCGATAATTTCATCAGTTGCATCACCGATCACGCAGTCAGGGCGAACGTAAATATTTTCGGAAAATCCTGTTTTAGAAATTAGAGTTGCTTCTTTTTCAGGAACGGAGCTGGCGATGTATTCATACAATTTTCGTTTTGAGAGAGCATTTCCCGAAAACACAAAACCTTTGGAAATCAAGTGAACCCTGATTTGATCGCCGTCTTTCGTGAACATTTTCGGCTTAACTATCATTTTCTGTAAATTACCCTTATAATCCTGAAAATCCAGCACTTTTAAAATGCCATCTTTGCTTTTGGTAAAGGC
>JAFVEP010000003.1 GCA_017475935.1 Alphaproteobacteria bacterium | reverse complement strand
TTGTTACGCAAAATATAGTTGTCTTTTTTGAGAATTGTGATATAAGGCATTGTTAATGAGGAATGATGATGTATTACATTAAAATTAACGGTGAAATTCAAACAAAACCATACGCGCTGATTAGCGAAGCTAAAGCGGAAATTGAGCGTTTGAAAACGGAACAGGTTGTCGATTCGTGGAATATTTTAACTGAAGATTCTGCTGCTTATGAAATGAAGATATATCCTCAGCGCATGGCAATTTCACCGGTGGAAAAATGGGTGATTTTGGCAATTTTTGCCTTAATTGCTTTTGGTGTGAGTGCCATGCTGTGGCGGCGCCATTCTTTGCCGCAACCAACACACTATGTGGCGCCGGAGTTGGTCAACTATCGTAATGAACAAGGCGAAATTTTAGGTCAATTGCCTAAAGGAACAGGTGTTGAGTGCATTAAAATAATCGGGAGTCGATGCCAAGCTGAAATTGACGGACAAGAAGCCTACATTTATCTTAATGTTTTGCGCCAAAACTGATAGCACAAAACTGGTGACTATGGTCAAGGAAAGCATCAAACTGTCAAAATAGCAATATAGGGTACGTCATCGCGAGGAGTTTTAGCGACATGGCGAGGTCGAACAGAATAATGGATGATTTTACCACACTGAAGTGCAGAGATCCTCGGCTTTATTACATTCAGCCAAGGATGACAATCTAAGCCGGTGAACAAGGAAACAATTTCTAAATATCCAAATTATCAACAATCTTGGCGCGTTCGATGATGAACTTAAAGCGTTGTTCCGGATCTTTACCCATTAGGCGCTCAACTTGTCGGCGGGTTTCAAAATCTTCTGCTCTGCCTTCATCGGTTGAGGTGTTCGGAATCATTACCCGCAGCAAAATGCGATTATTTTTATCCATCGTTGTTTCTTTAAGCTGTGTCGGGCTCATCTCGCCCAAACCTTTGAAGCGGCTGATGTCCGGTTTGGTATTACCTTTAACAACTTTGGCTAAAATCTTGTCTTTTTCCTCGTCATCAAGCGCATAATAGTTCTTGCCGCCCGCCACAATTTTATACAATGGCGGCGTGGCAATATATAAATGCCCGTTTTCAATCAGCTTCGGCATGTGTTGGTAGAAAAATGTCATCAACAACGAGGTAATATGCGCGCCGTCAACATCGGCATCGGTCATAATGATGATTTTTTCATAGCGCAGATTATCTTCCTTATAGTCGTCTTTAACACCGCAACCGAGCGCCTCTATCATGTCTTTGATTTCCTGATTTTGCCCGATACGCTCCACCGAAGCACTGGCCACATTCAAAATTTTGCCACGCAAAGGCAAAATAGCCTGCGTTACGCGATCACGTCCTTGCTTGGCTGAACCGCCGGCGGAATCACCCTCAACGATAAATATTTCCGTATCTTCGGCCGCGGCTTGCGAACAGTCAGCCAATTTACCCGGCAGGCGCAAACGTTTAGTCGGGCTTTTGCGGGCTTGGGCTTTTTCTTCTTTTATCTTTTTGCGTGCTTCAGCGCGGTCAATTACATATTCTATCAACGCTTTGGCATTTTCCACATCACAGGAAAGCCAGTGATCAAACGAATCTTTCACCGCTGTTTCCACCAATTTAATGGCTTTGGTCGAGGTCAGCTTATCTTTGGTCTGCCCTTGGAACTGCGGATCGGCAATAAACACCGAAAGCATCAGACAGGCATCACTCAAAAAATCTTCCGCTGTCGCATTGGCTATTTTTTTGTATCCGGCCATATCGCCATATTCTTTTAAGCCGCGTAACAATGCTGAACGAAAACCTGTTTCATGTGTGCCGCCGGCAGGTGTAATCACCGTGTTACAGTAAGAATACGAAAAGCCGTTTTC
>JAFVEP010000075.1 GCA_017475935.1 Alphaproteobacteria bacterium | reverse complement strand
TACAATTCCATGTTGTATGTGCTAATCTATCTAAGTCGTTTTTCATAAATGACCTCCAATTAGGTTATTTTGCGTCTTGGCAGACCGCAAAATTTTAACCTAATTGGAGCGCTTTGACAAGTTCATCGCTATAAGCTACACCGAACCCCGCGTCTAACGCGGGGTTTTCTAAGTACAACAAAAAAGAGGCTGTTTCAGCCTCTTTTTTTTCATGATTGCGACGCTTTTCGTTCGTCATTATAAACCTTCTCGTATGCCAAATCAATCACCGCCGAACGCTGCACGTCAGTCATTTCTTTTTGAAAAATTTCATCAATAAAATATAACATTTCATCAAAACTCAAAAAGAAAAACAATCTTCTGAGAACATCTTCTCCCTCTGTAATAAAACCTTTTTCATCAATTGAAACAGATATAGGCGGCTCTTCTCGGCGATAAGAGAATTCACTTTCGAGTCTATCCAAGAATCGCATAAATATATGCAAGTACGAGCCTCCCAACACGCCTTTATTCAGCTGACAAAAAATTCTTATCTTTTCGCGCCAAAAACATAAATCCAAAGAGGACAAACTGTCCACTTTAGCTGTCGACATGAAGTGCACAATCTCCATGAACTCATTTTTATCCATAATTATAAATTTTAATTATACACCATTCAGTATGATGTATAATATAAATTTCGGCGGAAATCAATCTAAAATTTGAAAATTTTAAGTCACTTCGGTGATCGCACGCTGATTGCCCATACGCTGGATTTGCACCACATGCAGTTTACGTTTCATTTCATCAAGTGTTTGTTCAACGTTTACCGCACCGTTGGTCGAAGCCATAATACGCTTAATAAATTGCAGATATGCTTCTTGAGAACTTTCCGCGTGAATGGTCGCAAAGCAGTTATCGTGACCTGAACCCATAAGCTGCCAAATACCGCTGGCGTTACTGGTTGAAATCTCACCGCCGATAATGGCATCAGGCGTAAAACGAACCACCAAGTCGATGATCTTGGAATAGTCCATATTATTGGTTTGTTCCGTACGTGAAAGGACGAGGTGAACACGATTCGGATGCGGCACAATTAACTCCCGAGTATCCTCTACTGTAATAATGCGTTTATGAATATCCAAAATTTTCAGCAAATTATTCAAAAAAGTGGTTTTACCGGTTGAAGTTGCACCACTGACCAGAATGTGTTCGCCTCGCTTAATATACAGAAGCAGCCGTTCATAAGCATCATCCGGAATTTTAATATCCTTAAGCGGATTCAGCTTTTTTAACGCTTGCCCCTGTTTCATTCCGTAATCTTCCAGACCGAATGCAACGTCGTCGGCATGCAGACGAATCGCCATCGCGACACCGCCCGTCAAGTCTTCTTCGTCATACATAACATTCCGTCCGCAAATTCCGGAAAAACGGTGATCCCCCGGAATGGTTGCATAAACCAGCGGAGAACCTTGTAACGGATCAAAATCAAGCTCATATGTATTCGCTATGATATAAAGTAAATCCGTTAAATATTCTTTTGATAATTTTTCATCTTTATACATCACCCACGGATAGGCACGTTTCCCGCGCATTCTGAGCCAAATTTGACCGGCGCGGTTAATCGCTACCTCTTCCAAATTATCCTGATTATACCAGTAAGAAAGAGGTCTGAGAACGGATTCTAAAACAGCAAAATCACTCATCTGTCACTCCTATAGCAAATCCGGAATATCATCATCCGTGCTCTTGTTGGTTGTTAAGTCCTGACCGGCCGAAGTCGGCGGTGTATTGCCTCCGCCGTTGTTGTTTGTATAAACAATATTCGGCCGTTGCTGACCGGTTCCGCCGCTGACCGGACGAACCGATTCCTGATGTCCTTGAACTTTAACGCCGCCGTATGCTCCTTCTTCCGTATGGGTGGAAACAAGTCCGGTTTCATTAGAAAATTTTGAACCTTCTTCGTCGCCAGTACCATTTTCTTTTTCTTTTTTATCAATTTCCACGCTTCTGAGCCACAAATCCTCGTTCGGGAAAATAATGATTCTTGTACCGACCGGAATATAGGCAACCGATTTAATACGTGACTTGCGCTCGATAATTTCATCAAAAATCTGATTCATCCGCTGTTCAAAGTTCTTACGGGCATCCTGCGCCGCCTCACTTCGTGAATCGGATGTTGATGTACCGTTTTCATATGTTGTTGTTCCGTCACCGGAAGCCATTAAATAAGTGACCGCACTTTGCAAGGCTGTCTCAACCAGCGGGAAAGTATAGCGCTTCATCAGCTGTTCGTCCAAATAACCGATAGCTCCTGCACGACCTTGTGCATCCGCCGTCTGCGCACCGCTCAGCATAAACTGTGAACCGTCCGGTCTGATCAAACGTTTCCATGTGATCCCCATTTTGATCGCGCCGCCGGAATTACCGCTAAATCCGCCTTCGCCACCGCCGCCGGCTGTACCGATCACGCGTGAACCGGCCGGAATAATAATGTTGCGGCCTTCTTCAGCATAAACATTTCTTTCCACAACCGCCGTCACCGGAATATCGCCGGCCGCGCCATCCGAATAAACCGAACGGGCAAGCACTGCCGGAATCGGCTTATCTTCCAAAATCATCTGGCTCATGTCAACACGCCATGTCGAAATATTGCGATTAACCCCCGGCCAGCCGTCTTCTTCATATCCGGTAAAGCTTGACGTTCTATATCCGGATTTAACGTACCCCGGTGCTATGGATCGGCTGTAATTGCTTTGAGCCTGAGCCACAACTCTCTGCAAGGCCTCATCATAACGTTCTCCAGGACCATAGCCGCCGCCGGCACCCAAATTCGAAGGACGATTGCCTATTCCATAAGGATTTCCCGTGCCGAAAGCATTAGCCGGAATAAACATATTGTTGCCCAAACCGCGTTGGACTTCTTCCACACCGATCGGATTGTAATTCATATCAACGATAATACCATCCGGTGTTCTGAAACCGATTTGATCACCGGCATCATTTCTGACGCTGTCATCATCATAAATGTTTCCGATCACATCTCCGTCAGGGCTGAGCGCTATTCCGACAATTTTCTGACCGGCAGAACTGCTCACCGGTTTTTTCGTGCCTCCGGATGGTTTTCTGTCCGTTGTAACTTGCGTTGTATCGCTGGCAGGTTTCCCCGTGGCGGCATCCTGTATTTGCACCTGCTTACGATCCACCCAATCCTGCTGTCTGCCGGTATTTTCACTCACCACATAGTATTGTAGAGGCATTGCCACGGCAACTTCCTGTTCGGCAGAATTACGGATCACACCGGCTTCCGACAGATAACCGACATTTTGGTTTTCAAAGTCAAGTACATTGCCGTCCATTTGCAACACACCGACAGCATCATTATTTCTGTTGCGAACGATGTAATCACGGTTGCCGCGAGCCACAATTCGATTGTTTTTATCAACCACAAAGCCGCGATCCATACGTCCCAAGCGGCTGCCGACCATACTTAAAACTGTTCCGTCTTTGGTTGAATAACCATATGTTACGAAATTTTCATCATATACGTAAAAATCATACAACGCATAGCCGATATCCTGATTTTGATATTTAACGCTTCCGTCAAAATCAACCTGACCGACAACTTCATTCTTGGCGTTGACGACCTGTCCGTCACTCTGAACCATGCCCAAAAAATTATTATCGTTTCCGTAGGCAACTTTATAGCTCATCACATTACCGAGCGTTCTCTTGGATTTAGAGACAACATCGCGATTCGGCTGAACATATCCGATTAACTGACCGTTGGCATCGGCCACATTACCGTTGGCCAACACAAAACCGATCATCTGCCCGTCAAAATCAATCACCGGCTCAGACGCATAATTACCGTACTTCCATCTGTGCTCCGCATCTGTCACCACCCCGTGGCGATTGACGCATCCCAAAGTTTTACCCTGTGCATCGACAGCCGTACCGCCATTCAGTGTTCCGACAAACTTTCCGTCGAAATCCACCAAACCGACGTTAAATGCCGCATAGCCGATGTAACTTCCGACATCAGAAATAGCCTGCCCATTCGGCAAGATATGCCCGACTAAAACATCGCGATTGTTGATAATATCTCCGCGGCCGTTAACCACCCCGATGACGGAACACTTATCGTTAATAACCGACACAAACGGAACAAGCTGACCGCTGACAATGCCGTTGTTATCCGCCACATAATCGCCGTAAAGAACTCTGCCGTATATACCGCCCGATAAATCTCTGACGCTGCCGTCCGCCTCGGCGTACCCGATCAAATCGCCGCCGATGCTGATAGCCACACGACGCGTGGATGAAAATCCTTTAACCGGCATCAAATTCTTCGCATTTTGATCAACTGCTTCCGCCACATAACCGCCCGGCAAAACCTTATAAGCAATATTTCCTTTGTCATTTAACACAAAATTATTCTGCGTTAAGCGCCCCATATTTTTACCGTTAAAACTTTGCACAAATACCGGACTGACGAATTCTCCGACATAGCCGTTTTTATTCATCAAAATTCCGCCTTCGCTCAAAACCATGTCCGACGATGATTTATACAGCGTACCGTTCGGGGTCAGATATGAATACAAAAGCCCTTCCAAACCATAGATCGGACTGTTATCAAAACTTCTTCCGGTGACTTTGTTGTCTGCACTCAGAACAAATCCGAACGGTGAAATTTTCTGTCGATCGGCACCGCTTCTGACGGCAGAATCCAAATCGGCAACCCCCAGAGATTGATTTTGCCGGCTGATCGCGAGCATATTCGTCGACACGGCTCCCATCATTGTGCCATTCGTATCAAAAGCATACTTATCACGCATGGATCCGATTCGACTACCGTTCAAAGAGACAACCGATCCGTTCGGCATTGCTTGCGCCTTTAAATTTGCCAAAACATCAAAGACCGGCCCCGTTTTGAATGCCGAACCGATTCTTTTGCCGTCCTTATCATAAACAGATCCTTTAGCCCCCAGTTTACCGACAACTTTTATGCCTTGTACAACATTTCCGCCGGGAACCAAACGACCTAAATATTTTCCGCTGTTATCAGTGAATGCCGACATCATGCTGACCGCATAACCGATCACTTCCTGCTTTGCATTAACGATACTGCCGTCCGGCCGATAAAATCCGATAACTTTATCTCCGTCTTGAATCGTTCCGTTATAGGAGACGATTCCCATATACCGTCCAGCCATATCAAAGGCATAATTTGAACTGACAATACCGCCGACAACCTGATTGTTTTTGTCATAAGCATAGCCGTTTGCGTGTATGCTGCCGATTTCTTTTCCTTCAAAATCAACGACTTTTCCCGACGGCGCAATACTGCCTAAAAAGCGGCCATCATTCGCCACAACCATTTTTGCCGAAACCAGACGTCCATCCAAAACATAACTGTCACCGGACTTGCGATACGCATAACCGTTTGTAGACACAAAACCGATTTCTTGCCCGTCAAGATTTGTATACGTTCCGGCACCGGTCAAACGTCCGATTGTATTACCCTGCGCCGAATAGACTAATCCCGGATACAAGACCGCACCGCAAATTTCAAAATTTACATCAACAACCAAACCATTCGGCAAAACATGTCCTTGTTCTTTGCCGCTCAAACTGCGGACAATACCATCACCACCGACTTTCCCGAGTAAACGATTATCCAACCCCAAAGCAATTCCTTGCGGCACAACACCGCCGATCACATTGTTTTGATTATCCATAATCAAGCTGTCGGCGGTAATATAACCGATATTTTGTCCTTTTTCATTAATAACCATACCGGTTGAAATCACCTTACCGATAATTCCACCATTGAAATCTATCGCCGTGATTTCACCGGCAACAGCTTTATTTGCAGCAAGCAACGCCCCGCACAGAAACATAACCGACCAAAATTTTTTACCACTCTTTTGTTTCATTTAGTTTCTCCTGTTTCTGGCCACTTCCGGCAGGCTGTATCCGGTCACTTTCTTATCGGCATCGACATAGGATCCGTTACTTTTAATAAAACCGACTTCCCGATTATTCAAATCCAACACGCGTCCGTTAGCGGCAAGACGCCCGATATACATTCCCCGACTGGATAATATGGTATTACCGATAGTGAAAATGCGCCCGATGACATTATTTTGCTTATCCACGGCCAAGCCGTCCGTGATGGCGTGCCCGATGACATTGCCGCCGGCATATACATTGCCGTCAAAACCTAAAATGCCTTTAACCCGATCGTCATTGCCGATCACAACATCACCTTCCAAAACCTCACCCAAAAATTTACCTTCGCCGCTGATCACTTTACCATCGGCCAGCACGCGGCCGCCTTCAACATTTTTCAAATCAACAAACATGCCGGTTGGCAACACCTTACCGATTAATTTTCCGGAAAAATCGATCACAAAGCCTGTTTTCATCGGAACATGGTTCATCACTGAAGAACCGCCCGGAAGCAACACGGTTGAACTTTTTCCATCTCTGCCGATAACAACGCCATGATCATTTGAAAATCCGGCGTATTGTCCGAAAACATCAGCCACGATTGTCGCCGGAATAACCTCACCGACAATCTGTCCGTTATTCATCACATGACCGTCAGGAACAACGTAGCCGGTAATCTCGCCTTTATGATAACGCTTGCCGTCTCCATCCTGAACATCTTCCAGTTCAACAACGCGTCCTTGTTTGACCGCGTAGCCGAGGTACACACCATTATATGAGCGTGCAGCACCTTGCTGGACCACTCCGCCAACCTGACGTCCCTTCTCATCAAACATCTGACCCTTTGCATCAACCCGACCGATAAACGATCCCTTAAAATCAAAAACATTCAAATCATAATTGACTTTCCCGAGCAAACGCCCGTCCATATCGACAACATAAGAAGGCTTAAATAACTTTCCGGCTTTACCGCCGTAATAACCTTCCGTTGCGCCGTTTAACCGTTCAACAACAGCCCCCGTTGCATCATAGATGTTGCCATCAGGAAACAGATGACCGATTTTACGCCCTTCGGCATCCACAAAAATACTGATTTCAGGCGCAGCAAATCCAACGATGCGCATACTTTTATCCGCAATTAAATTATCCATAAAAATCTGTGGTCGATCGACATTCGGCATCGACACATTACCGAATTGATCAAAAACACCCATCAGTTTTCCGTTAAAATCAAACGCATATTTTGCATTCACGGCCGTTCCCAGATAAGCCATATTGCGATCATAAACATCGCCGTCCCCGTCAACACAGCCGATCAAATCTCCGCTGGAATCTTTCAAGGTTCCATTTGCATCCAAAACACCCAACTTTTGCCAATTACTGGACATAACAGCCGAAGGATAAACCAAATGTCCTTTTATTCTCGGCTCTTCCAAATCCAAAACCGTACCGTCCGGATTCAAACAGCCAACCTCTTTTTTGTTAACATCACGCACATATCCGTCCGCATTAGCTTCACCGATATATTGACATTCATTATCATAAACGCTGCCGGTCATCATCGTCCGCCCGACAAAATGCCCGTCTTCCGACCACACCGTGCCATCCGGATAAACGCGGTTTTTAGTGTCGACATCGTCCTGTCTGACCACACCATCTTTATCAAGTTTCAAGCTGATATCGCATCCCCAATTAACGACATACCCCGGCTGTACGCCAAGCGCGATAATTTTCGCACCGCTGATATCCGTCACCATTCCGTTCGGACGCATCTTGCCGACAACTTTCTGCTGAGCATCAACAACTTCACCCCGATTATTAATCACCCCGAGGACTTTTCCGTCCGGCGCAATCGGCAACAGATTTTTGTTAATTATTGTTCCGATAATTTTCATACCGAAAGACCGAATCTTTCCGTTTGCATCTCTGATGCCTATGATTTCGCCTTTAGCATTGCGAACAATATCTTTTTCTTTCACCGCCAGAATAGTGCCGTCATCGGTAATTTGACCGGTAATTTCGCCTTTATCATTCATATAGCCGACAATATCTCCGTTTGCCGTCCGCACAGTTCCATCGCTATCCACATATCCGATAACTTTGCCGTTTTCATCAATGGCTAAATCACGCCATGTATTCGTTACTTGACCGATTCTCTTGCCATTTTTATCAATTACATTTCCTTGTGCGTCAACCGTTCCTATTTCATTGCCGTTAAAATCATATGCTTTGCCATCTTTAACATAGCCGATTATATTTCCGTTTTCATCTGTAATCATTTGAGCCGCCGAACCGCGTTTACCGATTTTTTGCACAGCAACTGCATTACCGTTTTCATCAATACGACCGATCACATCACCGTTTTCATTAACAATATCTCCGTTCGGCATAACAATTCCGATAGGATTACCCTGCTCATCAAAAATCACTTCCCCTGATTTTGAAACATGTCCGATCACACGCCCCTGCGCATCGATAACATTACCTTTATCGTCTATTTTACCGATCACATTGCCATCTAAATCCACGGCAGTACCATCTTCCAAAACACGGCCGATTATGTTACCGTTGTCATCGTAGATATAGCCGTAATCAACAGCCTTCCCGATCAAATTTCCTTCCGCATCAACGATTGTTCCGTCCGCAAGCATCGTTCCGATCACATTACCTTGTTTATCATGAGCAACACCCTGGGCATCCACATAACCGATCACATTACCATTTTCATCCAAAATCAGTTTATTGGTTGAAGCAACGCCGATAATATTTCCGTCTTTATCCAGAACCATACCATCCGAATCAACCCGACCGATTTCATTCCCATTGGCATCACGAACTATTCCGTCTTCGTCAATCACACCGATTATTTTGCCATCCGGACCAACGGCATATCTCACATTTTGATCAGGCGTTATAACATTGGCACCGGCATTACCATTTACTCCGGTATCGCAAAAATTACAATCCTCTTTATGAACAGAGCTGCCGAAAACCGAAACTTCATCATGTTTAGCATTGGCTCCGGTCACGTTGGTTTCATGCCACACAATCTTAAAGTTATTCTGAACATTAGCCGCCACCGTCGGCAACCATTTCATGGTAATCATGCAAGTCGTTTTGCCGCGCAGCTCTTTGTCTTTACAATTGGTTTCGTAGCTAAATCCTTCAAACGGTGCATCTTCCAAATCTACAGACAAAATTTTAATAGCACTTTTACCATTTGTACCGATGGTGATCACATTACTGGCTTCATTTCCGAGAACCACTTGCCCCATATTGACCGGATTCGGTGCCATTGTAATCGGACGTTCCACATCAGGAGCCTCATCAAACTCAATTTCCGGATTATTATCAACAGTCTGTTCGCCGGCAATATTCGTTTCTTCCTGAATACCCGAATCCGGAACATACTGATCTTCTACTTCTTCACTGTCTGCACCGAGAAGCAAAATTCCGAACAAGAAAACAAAAAGAGTGATGATACCGATGATCAAAATGATCCGGTTTGTTTTGCGGACATATCGCTCAGAATGTGTTAAGACCTCTTTTGCCATAAACCTTTATTGCACCCTCACAACACTACAAAATACACCGCCGCGTCCCAGCTGGCTGCATACCGCATCACCATTGTCCAAGCTCTGAACAGGACCGACTCTTAAATGAAACAACTCTTTTCCTTGTCCGTCAGCCGGCGCATCAACCGAATAAAATGGCTCATATTTACCGAGCAAGGTCGGATATTTTGCCGACAAATCTTTCCACAGTGCCTCAAGATTATGCACATTAGCATCTGTCCCGAGCTCTATGGAAATACTGTCGCCGGCAGGATTGGTAAAGCCGCTGCCGTATTTATATTGTGCCATTGCGTTTTTCATATTGCCGCTGTATGAACGATCAATACGATTCATTTTCGAATAATCCAAATCATTGCAAATCACGCCCGTTGTACAAATACCCTGACTGTTAACATTGCGCATTTCGCCGCCGTTCATTGATGATGGAGACATCGTACTATCCGCCAAATCTCCTGCAAAGCCGACACCGGAACCCAAGCTCAAACCGCCTTTGCTGTCAAGCGTTCCGTATCCTCCCGGAACATTATCGTTTTTAACGGGCTGATTTTCCGAATTACCCTCGCCTTGCTTGTTTTCAGACGAGCCGCCGTTGGCCGCTTTGCCGTTCGGATGTTTTGGTCCGATATCCCATGCATCGCCATCTTCCGCATAGTCGACATATTGCAATCCTTCATCATCCGCACGACGCAGCTTCAAACACACCATACGCTTACCGCTGCGCATAACCATATCGCCCACTCCTTCGATAACAATTAAGCGATTGTTCGGCCCTTTACTGCGAAAACCAACCGGTGTTTCCGTCCGCTCAACAATCAAAGACACAACCGGTCTTTGAACCATATTCAGCGCTTTTTCACCTAAATCAATATAGGTAAAGATATCGTCGCGCCATACTCTCTCCGGCGCAATAACCACATCGTCCGGATTCGGCACGTATATTTCAATATCAAACCTAAATTTTGCCGGATCCATCGGAATACTCTTCAACCAGTCTTCTTTCAAAAATCTCTGTGTATAGGTGCTATAACGCCCGTTAGCTTGTTTTTGAATACTTGTCCCCCGAGTCAATCCGCTGCCGAATCCACCTACCGAACCGGAGCTACTGGGACGACCTCCCGATGCGCCGGCGCCTTCGACGACATCAATATCTATAATGGAGTTAGTTAAGCGCTCCGTATTAACACCTTCACTGCGAACATAAAAAACATAGCGATTGCCCGACCGACCGAAGACGATCATGTTGGTATCAACGCCGACCGTACCGCCGTTAGGCTGAACCATTACATAATTCGGCCCTACATCGCCATCAGCCACGGAAAAACCGGTTGTATCGCCCAAATACACACTTTCAACCAATTCCCATTCCGGAAAATTGATCAATGTTTTCATGCCCTGACGAACGCGGACAGGCAAAACCAAATCCGGTGTCCAATAATATTTTGAATACGCCGGCTTCGATTGTCCTTCGCCTAAATTATTCAGAGGATCCTGCCAGGCACTTTGAAACATACCTAATGAGTTAAATCCGGCATATCCCAAATCCATCGGCTGATAGCCGCCCTGAGATTGATCATTAACCTGATCCATCGTATCTTCCGATAACAACTGCGCTGCCTGCGCCGGCACTGCATGAAGTGCTACCCATGCTGCCAAAATCACCCATTTTTTCAAACTCATTTTCATGTTCACTATCCTTAATAGTTTACTCTGTTATTTGTTTCAGTCCATATGAAACGACTTTAAATCCGACCGGATTCTTCAGTCTTTCGCCATATTTCACCCGCTGCGGCACATATTGAATTTTCAAAGTTGCTCTGTATTTTCTGGTCTGCGGCGTATAAGATGACGGAACATAATAATCAATACTGTATACAACTTGCCACAACGCATCGCCGACTTCATTGACCGTTAAAATTTTCACATTACTGGTCAAGCCGTCCTGTTTCATTTTCTGCATCATCACAATGCCCGTATTTTTAATAAAGTCCTGATAAACACCGGCTGATGACATTTCCTGCAAGTCACCGCCGTTCTGCCATCTGGCTTCCATTTCGCCGATATCCGGCAACAGCGTCGTACGCAATAAAACATATTCTCTGACAAAAGTCTCTGTGATTGATTTTTGCGATTCCATATCTTGGCTATACGGAATAATGCGATAAATTTGCTCCGTTTTATTGGCAAGGGTAAGCAAATACGGTTCAACGCGATACAGCGGCAAAATATTCGAAATGGTTAAAAGCAGAATCAGATTGCAGCATATACTGATCGCCGTCACAACGGCAAAAGCACGTGCTGTCCACAAATATCTCTTTTCACTGGCATTGACAACAATACTGTCTTCATTGCGGTTAATGCGCCGCGGTGCCGCCTGACGCGGTGTCGGACGCTGTGCACCTAGCAACTTTTGCTGTGAATGATTTGCTCCGATCTGATCTGCCATATCATTTTCTCTCTAAATTGTTTCCCAAAACCAGTCCGGTACATTTTTCATCACATCAATTTGCATGCACGCACAAGGCGAAAGCTTAAGCTCATTGACATCTTTACCGATACCGACCGGCTCCGGTTCATAATACGAACCGAACAGACTGCAAGCCGTCACCAAAAATAAAACCGCCACAATCAAAATCTTTTTTATCATTTTTCATCCTTTTCTAAGCATAATGCCGAATCGGCACAAAATCAGAAAACCCCGATGAAATGCCGATTACAGACATTTCCGGATACTCCTTTGAACGTCATCTTAAAACAAAAAGATTAAAATAAATTAAACAAATCAATTACGGATTTCATCTTGATTGTATTTTAACACCGTAAAACCAAGCGGATTAATCAATCTTGGAAAGACGGCACGGCGATTGGCCATAAATTTAGGCGTGATCGAAGCTCTGTATTTCACAATTTTCAAAGTCAATGCACCATTTTTTCCCGAATGATTGTTGGAAAGATTATAGATGGTAAAATCCACCTCCCAAGCCGGACTTTCTTCGGAAATTTTGCCTATTTTATCAATGCGAACTTCACTGGAAAAATCTTTATCAAACATTTTTTCGACATGTTCGATATTCTGGCCGACAAAATCATTGTATACATCAGGCATAGACATATAATTGACAATTCCGCCCGGGCCCCAGCGTGTGCGCATTTCCTGCTCATCATTAACCACGGCATTGCGCATGATGATGTATTGCTTTATAAACATTTCCATTAATTTGCGTGAAGACGGCATATCAACTGCCATCGGCTCATAACGAACCATCGTATCAGAATCGCTCTGGTTAGTGATCAGCAAAGGTTCAACAATCACTTCAGGAGCCAATCTGAATATCACCAGCGATGCACTTAAAAAGAAACCGAGTGAAACAATCGCGCATAATGTTACCAATCTGGAAAGCCAACGAAAATACACCTCTTTTGACGAATGTTCGGCAATTTCCACATCTGTGATAAACTGCGGCTGATACGCCGGTTTTTTCTGACCGTTCGTAAGCAAAAGTTTTTTCACACCGCTATTTAACTGAGCCACTTGACACCACCTTAAAATCAATTACTTTGCAAACTCAAGCTGATAAGATGGACAATACGGTGACGGCAAATGTTTGATCCGTTTTTCATATTCCTCATCACTGCGTTTAGCATATTCGTCACCGACGGCGCCGTCTGCATCAGCTGTTTTAATCTTTTCCAAAAATTCCACATCATCTCCCGGCTCTTGAATCTCATCACCGCTGACAATCAACATTTCATTTCCGTCAAGCTGCAAAACGGTTAACATATTCATAACCCGCTGTATATCATTTTGCACTTTATCGGAAATCCCTTTAACTTGCGCCAGTTGATTACTGGAAGCTGCCATCTTTGTTTCTTTAATTTGCTCCAATGTTTCTTCGGCTTTTTCAAAGTCTTCTTCATTGAGCAAATCAAAGTCATTGCTCCATGTATAACCTAAATCTTCATAAAAAGCTTTCAGATCAGCCATCAGCTCCCGCACCTGAATTTCTATTTTTTCCAATGATTCACGGGCAGACTTTTCCATTTCCAAAAAGTCAAGATACGAACTCATTTGATTCTGTTTCAGCAACATGCGCTGAATGAAATGATATTGTGCGTCTGCCGCTGCATTTTCGCTGTTATTTTCCTCAAGTTTTTGCTCTACATAAATTCCTCTTTGCAAAGCACGATTAAATGTCAGCTTATGACGCGTCGATTCAATTACTTTTTCCAAATTTTCACCATTCAGCCCTTTTATCGGAACAATTTTATCAAAACGATGATCCACCACATAGGCCAAAATCTGCCCCAATTCAGAACGTTTATCATTAACGGTTTGAACAGCGCGATAATTTTGACCGGCATCTGTTTCGTTATCCCAAATAACGCGGCCATTTTGATGCACATTCATACATTCATTTCTGTGATTTCCTTCTGTTGCCGCATATCCGAACGGATATTTATTGTCATAGGCAACGGTTGCATCAACACTGCGCGAACCAACCGAACAAGGATAAACACCCGATCTGATCAGTTCTTGTTCAGACTGACTGATCACACCCGATTTTTTTAAATCAACTTCATCAAACAAACTTGTGAAATCAAAATCTTTTTCTATATATGCTCGATGACGCAGTATATATTTCCAAATTTCCGGAACATCACCGGACATCCCCTCCAAGAAACTGTCTCCGGTCACAATAACGCCGTCATTATCCGCCGGAAGATGTTCTTTTTTCTTTATTTTAGACGGATCCAGCCATTTATCAATATTATCATAGTCCTGATCATCAAAATGGAAAACTTCACGCAGCGGAGCCGAAGCAAATTCAACCGGTGCTTTTGGTGCTTTCATATCCCGTTTTTTGGCTGTGATACCAACAAAATAATCATCATCCGGCGTTGTGCAATAATCTTTAGCACAAAGATCTTGGAACGCACCTAAAACCGCCGCAAAGATCTCATTTTTCAACGAAGCCACTGAATCTGGCAATAATGACGACAAATTTTTCTCAACATCACTCAACTGAATAGCGGTGATTTTTTCAACCATTTCGTTATGAATTTTTAAAATTTCATCATGATACTGCGGATAGTAGTACTTTCCGGACTGATGCAGAGTCTGCAAAATCTCTTTTTCGGCAGCATCGACTTGCGCAATAACATAATTTTGCATACCTTTAATCATACTGCCTGCTAATCGAACAATCGGAAATTGCTCCATAGCTTTGCTGACAACATCAATTTTGTCGTAGCTTCCATCCCAATTTTCCAGAGCTTCATCAATTTTTTGCTTATGTTCAGAAATCAAATCACTGGCATTTTTCACATATTCCGCTCTTTCTGCTTCGATTTTTTCATCCAGAGCATCAATTTTTTTCTGAAAAGCCTCAATATTATTTTGCATTGAAGCGATATTTCTTTCTGCTTCCGCTCTTTTTACTTTAGCCTCTTCGGAACGTTTATTCAAATCTTCAATGCTTTGCGTCAGTTCGGCATTTTGCGGAGAGATTTCCATGGTCCTTTCATCTTCTTCTCGATCTTTATATAAGTCATTACCGACTTCAATTGCATCTTGCATTGCCGGTGTGTTATGTTCGGCATTTTGAATAATTGCATTATTAGTATTGTACTGTTTGCGATATTCATTTAATCGCGCATTATAATCATCCATCTGTTTATAGATTGACGCTTTTTCCGCGGCATATCCGGCTATTTTTTGATGATATCCGTCTTTTAATTTCTGCAAGGTCGATTTTTCTTGAACCAAAAGCTGATCCACCGCGCTCGAAACGCTGCTCTCATCAAAGGCTGACATATCCTCAATGGCCTTATTGAGTGCCGACAGAGATGCTTTTTCCACCGGAATAACGGACACCAAAGCTTTACTCATATTTGCCAGCAAGCCGACTTTCGGTGCTTTGGCAAAGTAATCTTTAATATTTTCATACTTGCCGATTATATACTGATCATAAAATTCCTTCTGATCATTCCACAGTGGGTAGCCGGCAACCGCGCTGCCGAAATCACCCTTTCCGGTAACAATATCATTAATCACCTGCTTAGAAACCAAAGAGCCAAGCGTCCAATTAAGCAAAGAATCTTTACGTTCTTCGGCATAAACCTGTTCCTCCGTAGACGGTTTGAGCAATTCGGATGGTGAGCCTTGCGCTTTATAAGCATCATATTTTGCTTTAACGCGCTTTTCAAAATTTTCCGATTTGCCCATTGTCGATTCACCCGCATCAAGAGCGGTCATAAACGTATCAGATCCGAATTCTTTTTCTTTAGTTTCTGAATTTTCATCAGCACCCAAAAAAGCCTGAAGATCGGATTGCGTACTATCAACACTTAAATAAGCACTTTGTTCTTGCGTAGCATCTTCGATTTTCGCATTGTCATAAAGAGCCAGCAGATACGCCTTCAAGCCTTTTTTATCATTTTTAAAATCATATGGTTCCTGAACATAGCATAAATGTTCATGATCATCGCTGCAGATAACATCCATCACCCCTTTGCTTTCCGATTTATCGGTTAAGCTTTTTTCCGGACTATAGTGAAAAACAAAATTACCGCCGATTTTATTTTTACTACACCTTTCGCCAAACCACGCGTAGCAAGGATCCGTATAATAATGGCCGAGATAATTTATTGCACACACTTCCGCCTGACCAAGTTTTTCGGCATATTTTTCATACATTGTTTTAATATTTTTGTATGTATTCAGCAGTTTTTTATAACTTGGCAGCTGTTGTTTCATATTATGGGCTTTCATCGCTTCTGTCGCAAAGCTTTGCGCCCGTTCCAAATATTCCAAGCTGTCAAATTCATTTTCTTTACCTTCAAAAGCTTTTACGTATCCTTGAGGATTGTCGATTTCATCAAACTCAGCCGAGGCAAAGGCCATTGCCTTACCGCCCAAAACATTTTTAGCTTTCAGAGGCAAATCAAACTCATTTAAGAAAGATTGTTTATCAGCAGGTTTTCCTTCTTGGTCATTTTCTGATTGCGTCTCACCATAGGTCAGCGGCATCGGACGCGTTCCCATAGAAACAGTCACCCGATGCTGGGCAAGCATAGCAGTCAGATATTCATTATAGATCATGATCTTATCATAAATTTGCGCTGCCAAGAGTGAGTTGCGAGCAAAGCAAATACTATCTTCTCTCGGCTGACCTTCGGTTGCATTGCACTGAAATTCTTCCATTCCCAAATCGGAACAAGCCTGAGAGCTTTCGGCGTTTCCGCCCAAAACACACATTTCGATTTTATCCAAGTCTTCCATCAACTTATCCATTTTTTTAGATAAATCTTCTGCGGAAACGTACATTTCCACCAATGAATCCACCTGAAAATCGGTCAACTTTGCGCTATATCCTCTAATTTGTTCAGACTTATTTGACGGATATTGTAAAAAGAGTGATTTGATAGCCTGTTTGACGGAGGCTTCATCTGTCATGTTAGCCAGTGAATTCGGTTTAATCGTACGTGACGTTGAAAATAATCTTCCTTGTGCAGCTTTGCCAACAAAATTGTGCAGAGCTGATTTTCCCAGATGTATGCCGTATCCGGTCATCATTTTAGTCAATGTACCGATATTAGTCACCGATTTTAGCTTATCTTTCATCTGATAGGCTTGCTGATAGGTTGATATCACCTCCGTAACGGCAGACGGAACGCACATCGCACAAAACTGCGGTGCCATTTGGATCAGCGGCGTCAGGTCATAAAACAAGGCATTTGCCCTAGCCGGAAGCATCAGCGCCATCAAAACAGCGGCCATTTTCCACATTTTTCTTCTCATTTTTCTCACCTTTGATCCTTTCAGCCTTATTTTAATCCTAAAGCTCCATATCCGGCCTGCACACCTTTATTCCACAGTCCGCCGACAAATCCGGTCGGTTTATATTGATAATTCTCCAAGTTAAACTCTGTCGGATTCCGATTGCCGAATATGCGATAAGTATTCGTCCGGCTACGCAAATCTTTGGTGGTTTCAAGCTTAATCTTTGCCAACAGCAGTTTTGTATAAAGCGCGGCCATACGCGCATTTTCAATATCCAAGCCAACATTCATATTTTTAGCCCCATACAAACCATCGGCCATTGTTGAGCCTTGGCGCATTTTCTTAACCCGTTCGGCAAGTTCCGAAGCTTTACGAAAAGTTTCCACGCCGACAATCATCGCATCAACCACCGCCTCATAATAGGCTTTTTCACGATCCTGTTTTATTTTACCAACATTTTCCGCTGTCATCCTTCTCCCTTCAGAAAGGAAGAATTTACCGATAGCCTGATCATAAATATCCTGACTTTCGCTGGCACTGAGCATATAAATGTTCAGCTTACCCAACTCACCATCCAACATTTGGTTAAATGAATTTTGAATCTGATCACTGTTGATATCAGACATAATTGATTTAATGGACTGACCAGCCAGAGCGATACGGTCATTAAAGCTTTCTGTTTGCGGATCCAAAACATTTTGTTTGGCTTGCAGTTGCATTTTTTGCGCAATCAGCAAATCTCTTTCTTTTTTCAGCTCAGCCACATTGTCGGCATACGGCGCAGCTTCAATCATCTTATCCAACTCTATCATACGCTGATCGATTTCACTAAGTTTTGCCGCCATTTCCATATTCAACGCATTCAAATGATCCAAGCGTAATCTTTCCAAGGCATAAAAATCTAATCGCAGATTATTCAACTGCGGAACAGCCAAACGCAGGTTATCCATAAAATTAAGATTACCGCTGTATATATTAGCTCCCACATAACGTAAATTTGAAAAGTTCATTGGAATAAAGGCATCAAACAACGCTGCACCCTCTACACCGGTAGCGGCCAAAACCTTACCATGTAAAATTTCCATAGCACGACCATAGGCATTTTCGATTTTTGATTTAACCTTATTGATTTTTTGAACAAAATCAGACATTGGCGAAAAAAGATCGATTTTGTTTGCTTGTGCATTCGGTGCTGCCAAAAACAACATCAAAGACAGAAGGAAAACATTTATAAATTTCTGAAGTGATATTTTCATCATTTTTCCTCCTTATTCCTGAGCTCCGCTACTGCCGGCAGACTGATTTTGTTGTTGATTTTGTGCTCTGCGAGTAGCTGCATCCTCTTCTGCTCGTGTCACACTTCCTGAAACATTTGCACCGGTACTAGCCGCATTGCTCAAGGCATTTGTAGCATTACCCATCGTGTTCCAAATATCTCCGTTTCCCGATGAAACGGCATCTGAAACATTAGCCCCCGTCCTAACAACATCACCGATACTACCAATCGCACCACCTGTACTGTTTCCGACAACAGATCCCGTTCCATCAAATGCATTGGCAACGGCTCCGACGTAGTTTCCACTACTGATTGCCCCTGCAACATTTGCCGCACCGCCCAAGCCGGTTGCCACTTGACCTAAAGTCGAACCGGTGCTTGAGAAAATTCCGCCGCTGGTACCGGCCATGCCGCCCAATCCGCTCAAACCGCCGGCAATATTCCCCGAGCCGAATGTTTCAAACACTCCTTTTCCATTTACAGCCAAATCCCATGCCTGCCCAAGGTTAATATTGTTTTTCGGAGTAGTTCCTTGTGCATATTCTTGCGCGTCATTTCCTTCCGTCACATCGGCCTGTTCATCATTTTCCGGAACCATACGAGCAGCAACCAATCGTCCGTTGGCATTAAGTTCGGAAAATTCAGCCTCTCTCATCAAAATATTAGCCCAGCGCCCGTTGGCTCGAATAGCCACTTTTTTATATACATCGTTAATCACAGGCGTTTGCGGTCCTTCACCTCCTTCACCTTTCAGTGTTGTAGCAAGCTTCTTTTCCTCTTCTTCAACCTCTTTAAGTTCATTCATGATTTTGCCGCGCAAAACAATCGCTTTAGCCAGCGCAGTTGAAGCATTTTCCACCATCAAACGATTCTGCCGACGATTGTGTTCAACAGTGACCATATAATCGTTACGCACATCTGTTCGACGAATATACTTTTTATTAATATTCCGTAATAGTGCCGAATTAGCAAATGGTCCGGAAATAAAATTATCTTTCAAACCGGCCATTGTAAAATGGTTCAGACTGGTTGAACGAATAGCATCCAGAGCATGAGTCTTTAGCTGATCACGTGCCTGTTGACGCAAACTGCGCAGATAGCCTCGATCAGTAACGGCGGTGATATTGCTGAACTGCAACCCTGTGTATTGTTTGGTCAGTAAATTAACTTTTTCTTCCGCAGATGATAATATGTCTTGGGCGTGCGACAGCAGATCCAAATCCGCACGCGCAGAAAACGGAAACAAGACGCACACGGCGACAAACATAGCCTTTAATTTATTTTTCATCACTCGTCTCCTTTCCATTTTACCCAACACCATTGAAATTCCTCTTATTCATCGCTTTCAATTTGAATTTTCCGTGGCGGTTGTTGCCGGTGCAGAAAGCTCTGCCTTCGGATTCTCCGTTCCTTCTTCATTCGTATTTAAAACATCCTCAAGTGAAGAAGGTGTCGCCGATTTGGCACTTTCACCCGAAGCCGAAGAAGTGCTTGCATTCATATCATTTGCAGAAGCCGTTCTGCTAGCGCCGGAACCATCGCCGCTTGCTTCAGTGTCAGCATTTCCGGTCGGTACAACTGCTGTTAATTCCTCTTGAGTTGACACATTAGATGCCGGTTCAGTCGTCACCGTTGTCTCAACATTAGACTTAACCGTTGTGCCCCCTTCCGTAGCAGCATCTTCTTGTACTTCTCCGGCCACGGTCGGATCAACCAGCGCAATACCTTCAATCGCTCCGTATTTTAAATTCTGCGCCGTCAACGATATTAAACGGCTGACATTATCGGTCAAACTTGTAATCGCATAAGCAATCGCGGCCACATCTTCATGCTCGGTCTGCGTTTTTGATCCCTGTTCCTGAATGTCATTTTTATCCTTTGTGTAATCGGCATCATAAGCCGTTTTAGCAACTGCATCGCCCATCACAACATTTAGCTGATCTAGTCGGATTCTTTCCCAATCCTCCTTCCCTTCTTTTGCTGTTTGCGCATCACTGTTGTGCATTTTCGCAATAATCGAATTTAAGCACGGCCGTATTTTGGACACATCATTATACACGTCTTCGCCGCTAATTTTGCAAAAAATAGCCATTTCATTCGGAATAATCTGCGCACCCTGATAGCTTCCGGAATAGTTGGCATCCGTTTCTTCTGCCTGAGCGGCCGCAACATTCAATCCGGCAAAAAGGAAAGCCGTCAGTATTGTTTTTGCATTCATTAACTTTTTCATCATGGTTCTCCTTTTAATCCTAATAGTTGACTAATGTCCGCCCTTTAGCTTTGACCATACCCACATCATTTGATCCGAGCGGTTCAGACACTTCCAGAGGCAGATTTTCTGTTCGATTTTGCAACTCCGTTATTCTTTCGTCGACTGGCTCTGTGACAGGCGATGTTCCGACATCACCGACACCAAAATCCACCGTTCCGACAGCCGGCGCATTCACAGAAACATCGTTTTCCGTTTTTGTTTCGGTCACAGATGTAGCTGCTGTTTCACCAGTAGAAGTAAAACCGGTATTTATTTCAGCAACCGGCGTAGGCTCTGTTTCTGTCGTCAATCCGGTATTTGTTTCATTTTTTTCCGAAGTTACAGCTTCCGCGCTCTTGTTATTTTCCGTATTAACGTTTTCTGTTGCCGGCGCAGTTTCTGTACCGGAGCTGTCGGAATTAGCATCTCCGCCACTATTTTCAGAACTGCCAATGTTCGATTCACTATTTTGGCTTTCTGTTGAACTGTTTGATAAGTTCGAATTTTCGGAACCACCCGAATCACGCGATCCACCAATACCCATTTTACCCCAAATACCATAACCGTTTTGAATATCCTGCGTAATACCGCCGGCAACACCGCCTAAATAACCGAGGGCATTTGCCCCTTCCACACTGGACAATCCGGCAGCCACGGTACCTCTGCCGAGTGCGCCCGAGCCTGATGCTATTGCATCGCCGATTCGACCATCACCGATGGCATTAATCGTATCCACAGTCATAAATGTTGTGGTTGACAAGCCGGCTTGTTGCAACCAATTATAGGCTTTCATTTTAGATTTAGCCTCCGCATATTTTGCCATAGCTTTCTGATATTGCTCTGCACGAACTTTAGCCAGCTCGGCAGAAAGCTGTGCATTAACCTTTTTCATACATTCTTTTTTTGCTTTTTTACCGATTTTTTTAATGGCAGAACTCTGTTGATCCAAGCACTGTGCCAAACCTTGTTCGCCTTCAGCTTCCTTACATTTCGCCGAGGCATCTGTACGTGCCTTTTGCGCGGCTTCTTCACCTTCTTTTTCGCATTTTGCTCGTTCAGCAGCGCGATACTGCGACATTTGCGCATTAACCTTCCAGTTAATGCCAATATCGGCAAAGCTGCCGAACAAACGTTCATAATCACCATTTTCTATTTTAGTAAACAACATACCTGCCGCCGCGCCAAATCCACCATGCTGAATTTGTTTGATAATCTGCATGTGACTTTCTACTTCAGCTTTCACCTGCATAATTGTCGCCATAATTTTCTGTACATTTTCAGTAACACGCGGAATATCATAACTCAAAAGCGGAATAGCGAACGCCTTAGCCTCTTGCGTTGCCGAGGTTACCATCAGGCCGGCAGCGACCCATACCAACATCATTTTGCGCATTATTTTTAACATGATAACCTCCTTAACAGTTCTTTTTTCCAGTCTAGCAAAATTTCTTCACAAAATAAATCCTTTTTTAAAAACCTAGGCAAAATTTAAATATTTTGTAACAAATCCATCCTCACCATATTCTTCAATAAGCTGTTGAACGAGCAAAACATTCTTCCGTCCGGAGTTGTAAATACGCAGATACTTGCCCAATCCGCCTAAGTTAACATCCAAAATCACCGATTCACCTGTTGCCGGTCGTGACAACAGAATCGCATACGGAAAATCACGGTATGTCTTACCGAAAATAAAATCCATTTCGCTCTGAGTTAAGTTCCACGCCGCATAATCCTCTCGCTGTGCTTGCGGATTTCTAAAGAAGATGACTGTTTGACACTGACCTCTGATCACCTCGCCGACACCGAGTTTATCCACAATATTCGGCTGTTGGAATGCACACAAATAAGCTTGACGTTTTTTACGTCCCTCTTGCAAACCGATAATAAAATAATCTCTAAACATAGGATGTTTCAGCATCGGCGCCGTTTCATCAATCATAATCAGTGACGGCACACCGGTTTCACCGGTTTCGGTTTGAATACGATGCATAATATAGCTTATGACTGCCGGCGCCAAATTTTCATCTTCAAAAATATGCGTAAAATCAAACGCCATAAAGCGCTTGCTTTTCAAGTCCAAGTTATCGTTCTGGCCGTTAAAAATTTTACCGTATTGATCTTCATTAACCCAACGATAGAGTTCACGGCGCATATTTCCGGTCGGCGAAAAACAGCTTTTATACAAATTTTTCAGCAATCTTTCTTCCGGACGCAAATAATCAAACGACGTTGTCACCGCACGCGCCACCTCGCGATCGGCAAGTGCATCATCAACCATGGTAATCGACTTCAGCCAGCGTCGTAAAAATGCACGGTTGGCCGGCGTATTATCGCAATCGAACGGATTGAGTGAAACATTTTTCTCATCACCATCAAAACCGACATAAGCACCTTTGATCGCACGCGTGAAAATTTGCGCACCCAAATAGCGGTCAAAGAAGAACACACGCAAGTCCGCATGCCGCATTGCTTGCCCGGCCAAAAACGTCAATAACGTTGTTTTACCTTGACCGGTCGGACCGATAATGCAGCAGTGCGCCACAGCCGCATCTTCGCTTGACACATGGAATTGAAATCTGTATGCCGAACCCGACATGGTTCTGAACACGGTAATTGCGCCTTGCCCCCAGTCACTCTTACCAAAACCTTCCGCCGGTTTATCCAGCGTAATACCCATGGCAATCACGCGCGAAAGGTAGCGATAGGTTCTCGGATATGTGTCATACGTCGGAAATTGCGTAAAGAACACGGCTTGTGTTACCCAACCTTCACGCACCGGTGTCACACCGAAGGCACGGCAAATACGCTGAACTTCCGATTCACCGAAATCAATTTCTTCTTTTGATTTTCCTTTCAAAATAACCGAAAATGAATATTCTCCGAGGGACTGATAATCATTATCGCTATCATCAATCGAAGCCAAGGCTTGCGAATATTGCTCTAAAACGCCGCCGGAAAAACTCGTTACAGCGGCCATTCGTTGTTGTTGAACCAGAAGCATTCGCGCCTGAGATCTGAACATCGGGCGAATATTGTGCAAAATAATCAACTCACTGTCTATAGCGTTTAGGGAGTAGATCATGCTTTCATCCATGGCCTCTCCGCTCACTCTGATCCCCATAATCGCTTCATAGAGTTCTTTTTCGCCTGAAAAGAAACGGATAAGCCCTTGCTCTTGTGTAAAATGAATATGATCAGCCGTCAGCATTTCACACAATTGCGCGCCTTCCGTATTCCGAACTTTCGGTGTAATTTTCGAAATCGGACTGCACAAATGGGCAAACAAATAAAACGGGCTATCTTCCGGCGCGCTCGTATCTGTTTCATACATCGGGCTCACCCCGTATTCACCGAGGGTCGAGATCAAGCTTTGCGAAGCATAGTTCAAATCTTTCAAGGCATCTTTGCGATCAATAA
This sequence comes from Alphaproteobacteria bacterium, assembly GCA_017475935.1. GTDB lineage: Bacteria > Pseudomonadota > Alphaproteobacteria > RF32 > CAG-239 > RUG410. Next base: position 4,989 of record JAFVEP010000075.1, on the reverse strand, counting down.
CCGAAAGAATAATGTAGTGTTTGTTTGAATAAACATGATCCATATTATTGAACCATATTTCCGAAATTTTTTCGAGCAGCGGATTATTAAAGTCACGTTTTTCCGATTCAAGCGAAACACGATCGCGCGTTGTAATCACGCGGCAGATAATCTGCATATTAGACATATCATCAATCCATGATTTCCGCGCTTCCATCATGGAATAAACTTTCTCCGCGGTTGCTGAGGCCAAATCCACCCCTTCCAATCTGAACACACGGGCATACGAATTATTGCGGCATTGAATGGTCACACCATCCGACATCAACTTCTGAAACGGCAGAAAATCCGAAACTCTTGACTCGCGCGGTTGCGGCAAAACCCAATTACCGAATCTTGTTGACAATAAAACGGCAAAAGACGCTGCGGAAATAATACCGATCAGCGCGACAGCAATTTCAAGATTGCTCAATCCTTCAACAAATATACTGAAAAAATCGTATTGATTCATGGCCCGAATTTATTCCCCTTCTGTGCATATAAATTTTTTGAAATTTTGTTGGTCTGCCCATAGGCCTGCATCATGGTCGACAAGTGCGGCTCTTTGAATCCCATGGCGGCAATAAAGACATGCATGCCGATAATGGTCATAATAAAAAACAGCGGGTTCACATCAGCCACACCGATTGCCATAAACAGCACCGGAAACTGTACACCCAAATTAATAATGGCCGGAATCATCGGAGCAAACAAAAACTTCGGCGGTTGAGCAACGGCTTTTAAAATTTCTTCTCTCATGGCCGCACTCCTCGCAGCGTACCGCGCAACACAGCAACAACTGCCGCATCATTTAGCGTACTCTTCGGCATATTTTTTGTTTTTCGATAAAATTCATCTTTTTTAACGACTAAGGCTTGCGGATTTTTCACCTTTTTTTCCGTATCCGCGGCAATTTTTTGCAAAATTTTTTCATTTTCTTGCTGATCACCGGAAATCAAACGATCTAAATCGCTCCAGTTTACATTTTTGCCTTCGCCTTTTTGTGTCGCAATCGCCTGATCTATTTTTTTCAATTTTTTAACGGCATATTCACCAAAAGCATTCAACTTATGAAGATTGGTATTCTGATCACCGGGCAAAACGGTTGTTTCAGTGTCACGCCCATCACCCGGATAGGCCTGCACCGCCGGACATAACATCAAAACCAATAATACCGCACTCCAAAACTTCATTTTCACCTTACTAAATTATACCAAAGATAATCAAAAAACAACTACTTCATTTTGATTTCGTTCCTGTCGGAACCGGAGGAACTCCGACAGGAAAGGTTATACGTTCCATGTCACCACTGCCGGTTGCCTGCACGGCAACATCTTTTATCTCACCTCTGGTTGCCGCAATGTTAATAATTGTCCACATCAGAGTGAGAAAAAAACAACTCACCATAATATAAGCCAACGTTTTCCATGAAATTTTATTAAAGATGGCCATAAAAGAAAAAAAGATCAACCCCAATCCGGCTATGATATATCCGGTCTGCCGTAAACCATTTCCTATCAATGTTGCCTTATCGGCCAACTTACCGAATATCGCCGGAACTTCCGCACCGTCTGCCATAGCCACACCCGGACTCAGAAAGACGGTAAACATCAAAAGAAAGATCAAAATATTAAACTTTTTCATAGCCTTTCTCCTCCGGCTTAACTATTCCCGACCAAATCGACCACGGATGGCCCAGACTCTGCCGTTGCATAGGTGATAACAAATATGCCGATCAAAATCGCCGCTAACCATTTCCAGTTAAAGTTTCCGAACATACCGGCAATGCATACACAAGCCACACCAATCGTTGCCGCCGGATAAATTACCTGACGCAAGCCTAAAAAGATGCTGTTGCCGGCATTTTTTAAGGCACCGAACACTTCACCGTCGGCCGCAAACACATCGGTTGTGCATAAAAATAAAGAAAGCACCAGACCGATCGTCCACTTGTTCTCTTGTATAAATTTCTTCATTTTAACACACAACATTTCATTTTCTCCTTTTTGCATTTCTGCCTTTGGGCATTACACGCCGCCCTTGCGGGAGGAGGGCTCGCGCCCTCCTTCTTCTTAAACACTAGTAGCTACTCATTGTACCGCCGCTGCCACTTCCCAAAGTATCACTAAATGCCTTGCTTGTAGCATTATCATTATTTGCAGCATAGTTAACAATTGCACCGGCTGCCGCCACAACAGCCAAACCAAAAGCGAGTGCCGCAAACCACGGCCATTTCACTTTACCGAAAATCGCTTGGAATGCCAATGCAATCAAACCGAAACCGCCGATCACAAAAATAATCATCTTAGCATTTTTAAACAACTGAACTAATTTATTAGCCGCGGCACCAAATACATTACTTGTACTTGTATCAAGAGCAGCAGCATCGCCCACCATTACAAATGAAAACAAAAGCGTCATCATCGCAATCGAGCAAATATTACTTTTCAAAAATTTCATCGTCTTTCTCCTAAAATATATTTCCTATACATTATTATCGTATCGCATTTTTTGTTAAATTTCCAGTCTTTTTTACTTTGCACAACTTATTGATTTTACGCCATAAAACGACTTGTAACAAAAAATTCACATTCGTCAATACGTATACACGCTCCTATTTATCACCAAAAAGTAAATAAATCGATAACACTCCCGCCGCCGTTTTTTATACCTACAATAAGAACCAACCCGTTCCCCCTCTAAACCGACAAAAACACCTCGTCACCCCTCCAAACCGCAAGGTTTGGTCAAGGTGTTCTTAAGCGTGAAGGAATTCACGCCGCCGACCAAGAAGTAATTTAGTGTTGTTTAACGAAAAATCCCCCGCCGCTTAACCGCCGCGAGGGATTTTTTTATAAAATCAATTTTTTTGTTGCATTTGTGATAATTTTCGTCTAAAATCGGCTTCAAAATCAAATTATAATGTTTAATTATGAAAAACCTCGTGAAAAGGCACGAGTAACTATTGCTTATGAGCGAAAAATGGAATTTATCAGACATTTTCGATTCATTGGATGAAGCGATTGGTGTCAGTAAGAAAGCATTGTCACGGTGTGAGCAGTTCCGGAAAGAGTTTGAGGGAAAAGTTGCCTCGTTAGAGCCAATAGATTTTCATGGCTGTCTTGTTAGGTACTCTAACACTTGTACGCTGTTGTGTGGTCTGGAAAGTTATGCCTATCTTGTTTGGTCTACCAACCTGAATGACAAGGCTGTCTGTGCATTCTATCAGGATATGCAGGACACGGTCAAGCAGTGCAAGAAAGAGTTGACATTCTTGGAGGTTGAGATCTGTAAGGGACTTGATTATGCAAAGGTTTCTTCGTATCTGGCAGATGATGAAATTGGTCTTGGCTTAAAGGCTTGGCTCAGAAAATGCCTGAAGTTCAAACCTCACACTCTTTCAAGCGAAATGGAGCAACTTTTCTGTGATCAGCAATCAGTTGCCGACTACTGGGTGCGTCTCTACAATGAGGAACGAGCCAAGTTTTCGATTGAGGTGCGCGGCAAGAAGTACAACGAAGGCGAGCTGTTGCAACTCTATGATTCGCAAGAAGCCGCTCTGCGTGCCGAGGCCGAAGCCAAGCGTAACGCGTGGTACGAACAGCGTCAGGATTTGTTTGCGCTGATTTATAACGCTTTACTGCGCGGCCGTGCCATCGCACAAGAATGGAGACACTATGCTTATCCGGCTGAAGCCGCCAACTTGAGTAATGACATCAACGGCGACGATTTAACCAACTTGGTTGATACGTTTGCCCGAGAAGATTCTCCGGCTCGAGCTTTAGCTCATCGCTACCATGCCCTCAAGGCTAAGTTGTTAGGTGTTGACAAGTTGCCGTATCAGGATCGCTTAGCCCCTTATCCGGTTGAGGAAGAAGGAGCCCGCTACACGATTGAGGAAGCCAAAGAGCTGATTCTGAAGACGTTTGCCGAATTCTCGCCGGAGTTTGCCAAGATTGCTGAAGTGTTCTTCGATAAGGACTGCATCGACTTCTACCCCTACGAGGGCAAGGCTGATGGGGCTTATTGCATGGAAATGCCGGTTGGTTTTCTGCCACGCGTGTTTGTCAATTTCAACGGTTATGTCATAGATGTTGATACGTTGGCACATGAGCTTGGGCACGCCGTGCATGAGTACGTTAGTAAGAAGTACGGCGAGCTCGGTCGGGAAAAGTCCTGTGCGCAGGCAGAAACCGCTTCGATTTTTGCAGAACAACTGGTGTTTGATGCTCTTCTCAAGGCAGAAACTGATCCGAAACGCCGTTTCGTCTTGCTTGCGAAACATATCGAAGGAATTATTGCCACCACCCATCGTCAGATAGCGTTTCATCGCTTTGAAGACATGGCGCACAAGGCACGAGCCAACGGCGAAGTTTCGGCACAACAGTTCCAAGAGATGTTCCGCTCCGTAATGGAAAATTACCTCGGACCGAGTGTCGAGCTTAGCGGTACGGAATTTATGTGGGCAGGCATTCCTCACTTCTTTGAGTATGATTACTATGTTTATTCGTACTGTTTCTCGTGTTGCGTCGTCAATTCGCTCTACGAGATTTACAAGTCGGGTAAGGTAAGTAATTTTGCTGAGAAGTATATGGAAATGCTGACCGACAGCGGTATCGAGAACTATCGCCAAGCTCTTGCCAGATTTGGTATTGATGCTTCAAGTCCCACTTTCTGGGAAGACGGCATGCGCCTGTTTGAGCAAGAACTGTCTGAGCTTGAAACTTTGGAAAAACAGCTTAAGTTCTAATTGTATAGGCCTATACCATTAACAAAAAATCCCCCGCCGCTTAACCGCCGCGAGGGATTTTTTATTAAATCATTTTTTCCTTGCTTTTTCGATAATTTTCGTCTAATATAGCGAGTATCAATCTCTTATGAAGTTATAATTGGAAATTGGTTCTTTGTGCAAACAAAGAATACATATATCAGTAATATTTTAATGTACGCCGGAGAGAACCTCTGCTCGTT
>JAFVEP010000074.1 GCA_017475935.1 Alphaproteobacteria bacterium | reverse complement strand
TTTGACTTGATTTCTCAACATCAAATTGATATTATCCAGAACAAAATTAACAACCGACCGATGAAGGTTCTTAACTGGAATACTCCGTGCCAACTATTCTTCACTTCATAATCGTTCGGCTTCTATCTTGAATCTACACTGCACTCATTTAAAAATGGAATTGATTTAAAACAATATAGAATATTAAAAAATTCATCATAAAAAACGGTCGGATTTGATGCTCCGACCGCTTTCTTTTTTGGAGCGGATGAGGGGAATCGAACCCCCGTTATAAGCTTGGGAAGCTTCTATTCTACCATTGAATTACATCCGCATTTGTTCTTTTTCTAACCTAAAAGAATCCGTTTGGCAAGTTAATTTTTTGTTTGTCGGAAACATTTTTGCCACGGGCGGCATCTTGCTTTGTTCCACAGTGGGCGGACATACATCTCGCCATTCTTTTTTTGATAAATGTAGGCGCCGGCTGTTAGGTCGATTTTCTGCTTATTAAGCGTGACATCTCCGTTTTTTTGAATATATAGCTTTTCGCGGTAGAGACAGCCCTTGACCGTGCAGGTTAAATCATCATGAACCAGATCGTCTTTGCCGCTTTTAAGCGCCTTAATTGCACAAGCAGGTAACTCCGCTAAAGAAAAATTTTGTTGCCAGACTTGCTTGATCCAAGAATCGGTCTTGATAATCGGCAGTAAAATCATTTGATGACGATTGTCGCTGACGGCCATCCCTTGTCCGTTCGGGGCGATAATCGCCAACGGATGCTTGCCGCCGCACAAGGATAAAGCGCCGCAGATGATGAAAATGAGACCGATGCGACGAACAGAACTTTTCCATACGCATAACCAGTAGCCGCCGATAACAATCAAAATAAAACCGGTGAAAGACAGAGAATCCGTTCTGAGAACACTATGTGGCAAGTGCGCAACCGTGTCGGTTATGCGGTTGAGAATTTCAATACCGAACCCCAGAGCCTTGATCGGCCATTCGGCAAATCCGAACGGTAAACTCACTAAACAAACCAAAACAAGCGGCATCAGATAAAGACCGATGAGCGGTCCGGCCAGCAAATTGCCTAAACTTGTGTAAGCGGCCACCATGTGAAAATGATAAAGTGAAAAAGGCAGTGTTGCCAAGCTGGCAACAAAATCGCAGATGACTATTCCGGCTAAATACCAAAAAACTTTGCCGATAAAAGAAGGGCTTTTGCTCAGCCGTGAGAGCCTTGCCGCGTATAACTCATAAAATGCGACCAGAGCATAAACCGCCGCAAAGGACATCTGAAAACTGATTGAAATTAAGGCTTGCGGTGATAAGATTAAAATAACCAATGCGGCAAAACTGACCATACGCATGGAAATGGCGCGGCGGTTGCACAATACGCCGATCAAAACAACCGAGGTCATAATAAAAGCGCGTTGGGCGGGAATGGCCATGCCTGAAAGTAAAAGATAAATTCCGCTGAATATAATCGCAAAAACAGCGGCGATTTTTTTGCCGTCAAAACGTAAAGCTATTGCCGGAATGCAGGCAATAAGCCAACGAATTAAAAAGAAAAACAGGGCGGCAATGCTGCCTAAATGCAAGCCGGATACGGAAAGAAAATGCGCCAGTCCGGCGTTGCGGTAATTGTCGCTGATCTGCGGCGGAATGTCGGACTTTTCGCCGATCAGCAAGGCCTCTGCCACGCCGGCGGTTTGTTGGGGTAAAAGGGCGGCTATCTTCATGCTGATGCGATGACGGATTTGATTGAACCGCGCCTGCAAATTAATTGGCGGCGTCACGCTGCATTTGATCGGAAAAATTTCGCTGTTGGCGTAACCGATGGCGCTTAAAGATTCGTAAAAATATTTGCGGTTGAGCTGATAGCCGTTCAGTAACGGCATAGGGGACGGCGGGAAAACCGTAGCCACCATTTCAACACAATCATTGACCGAAATCGGCAGTTGCGCCGTAGCGGCGGTGATGCGGTAATTGCCGCGCAGATGCAGGCCTTCTTCGTTTTGCAGATCTGTTAATAGAAGCCGTGCTTTGCCTTTGGCGCTTTTGCCGACATCTTGTACACGGCCTTGAATGTAAATTGTTTCCTGATCGGGAAACATAACCTTTTTGGCGCGGTAGGCTGTTTGCATTTCGATATTGATAAAACCGATCATCATCAACAAAATGCCGATCAAAACGGGGCGAATCGCCGAATGATATAGAAAATAAAGCAAAAACAGCAAAATTTCGACCGCACTCAGAATCAGCCACGGATTGGGTTCGATCGGTAAACCGAAATATAACGCTATGCCGAGCGCATATAAAAACGGGACAATCGCCAGATAACGATTTTGATCGCCGTCGATACGATCGCTTAAAAAGAGGAACAGCTTGTGAAAAAATCTTCTCATCGGCGTGTTTTGACAATTTTCAAAATTGCGGCGGCGGCGTTATCGCTCGGCGTTTGCTTGCCGAAACCGAGAACGCGGCGAACATCGGCAAACCCCTTCATTTGATGCGCATATAAATCCTTGCGGGCAACAAATTGGTCGACATAGTTCAAAATATTATCCGGTGTGCAATCTTGCTGTAAAAGCTCCGGCACAATTTCGCGCCCCAAAAGAATGTTGGTTAGGTTGACATATTGAATATGAATAAATCGGCGAACCAACCATTCGGTCAATTTCGGGACTTTGTAGGCGATGATATGCGGTATGCCGACAATGGCCAGTTCAAGCGCCACCGTTCCGGATGCGGCGATAGCCACCTCGGCATTTTGAAAAGCTTTGCGGCGCTCTTCCTCGCCCTCGACAACAACGATCGGCAGTCGAGCCGCACTGACCATGCTTTTGACGCGATCGGCAACCGTGCTGACTGTCGGAATAACAAATGCAAAATCCTTATATTTGGTCTGCATTTTTTCGACCACCTGCAGAAAATCGGGCAACAAACGCTCGACTTCATTGTGGCGTGATCCCGGAAGCACCAACATGATTCTTTTCTTTGCCGGAATTTTATGCTCTTTTCTAAAGGTGTTTTTTTCCTGTGAGGCGTTTACAATCAGGCTTTCAATAACCGGATGTCCGACAAATTCGCTGTGGAGATGATACGGCGTGAAATATCGCGGCTCGTTGGGAAAAAGCGTGAGCAAAAGATCAATATATTTATACATAGTGCGGGCCCGTTTTTTCTTCCACGCCCACACTTGCGGTGCCACATAATGTATTTGCGGAATGTGCAAATTGAGGCGGCGAAGCTTTTTATGAATGCGCGCGGAAAAACTCCAGCTGTCGATCGTGATGACCGCATCGGGCTTGACTTCGGCAATGTTTTGCATCGTTTCGCGAATGCGGCGCAAAATGCGCGGAATGCTCGGCAGAACCTCGGCAAAACCCATCACCGCCAATTCGCTGATATTAAACAAAGATTTAAGGCCGTGCGCTTGCATGCTGTCACCGCCGATGCCGAAAAATTCCGCCTTCTTATCCTTGCGGCGAATCGCATCCATCAAACGGCCGCCCAAGGCATCGCCGGAAGGCTCGCCGGCTATCAGGTAGTATTTCATGCTTTTTCCTCCGCCGGATTGATGCCGATGACAAACATGTTGTATTTGTCGGCCAGTTTGATGACCTCGCGCTCGTCGACAATCAAGGCGTTGCCGGCATGAACGGCAATGCCGCGCATGCCTGAACGATGCAGATTCTCAATGATTTTGGTGCCGATGGTCGGCAGATCAATCCGCATATCCTGTTGCGGCTTGCGCAATTTAATCAGAACGCCGCCGACACCCTTGCGGCGATAACCGGCGCAACGGTTGATCAACTCGTCGGTTCCTTCGATTCCTTCCACGCCCAAAACGAGTCCCTGCTGAACAATAACCGATTGTCCGATGTCCAATCGTCCGAGTTCCAGAGCAACCTGCGTGCCGCGCTTGATGTCCTCAAGTGCCTGTTTGTCGGGCTTGTGTTTGGTCAAAATACCTTCCTTAACCAATAAATCGGGGATAACTTCATGAATGCCGACAACACGCATGTTTTCTGCCTCTATTTCCTTAACCAGAGCGCGCAAAATGCCGTCATCGCCAAGCGATTTCATGCCGAGTTTGGCAAAAAAAGCGGTGGTGCGCAGATCGGGAACCAAGTCGGAAAAAGACGGCCGGCGGATGGTGCCGATCATGATGACTTCGGTGACTTTTTGCTCGGCAAAGGCTTTGAAACCGGAACCGGCTTGTCCGATGCGAATCCATTTGTGCGGAATTTGATCGGTGAAAATGTTCGGATCGGCGTTGTTTTCGATGGCAATGACAAAGAAATCGCGTCCGATGTGCCGGCAATATTCAATCAATACCTGCGGTAAAATGCCGCCGCCGGCCACAATGCCTAATTTTTTTGTTTTTGTTTCCATTTTTTCTGCTTTTGTTGGTTCTTTTGCCTTTGATATTAACAAAATAGGCGTGAATTACAAGATTTTTTTTATTTTTGCTTGAAATTGCTTGACAAAATAGAGAAAATGAGGTATAAACATAAGTGAAACATGTATAATTTTATAAAATATTAAGTTATGAAAAATCTAATCAATTGCCTCGGCGGTATGGAAGAGAGAATTAAGGAGTTTATGAATCGCGGCTACACACGTCAAGAAGCCTATCTTGAAGCACGTGCAGAGGCTGTTAAAAGCTTAGAAGCGCGCGGTTTTGGAACATCCCACCGCTGCGGTTTCACGCCCCTCAAATACTAAGGCGTGAGTGTTTCAAAAAAAATCGGTATTCCCAAAAGGAATACCGGTTTTTTTTGTTGAGTGTTTGTTATGATAATAAAGCAGCGCCGGTGCACTTCAGTGATGGGATAAATTTAAAATGATATAGTGCTGCGCAAAGATGAGATTTCTTGACGAAGTGATGCACCGCGCACTTCGAGAAATGACAGTAAATAGGATTTATAGCGCTGCGCAAAGATGAGATCGCTGGACGCACGGACACGGCGTGCCGTGCGAGCGATGACAATAAAAATAAGACGCGCAGCGCCGCGAAAGGGATGACATTTTTTCTATTAAGTCATGCCTATTTTTCGACAAAGGAGAAAAATTCAGGGCATCTTTAATGTTTAAGCATCTTTAATTCACCATGGTAAATGTGCTCTGAAAAGTGATTTTGTTTATCGGCAAACAAAAACAGCGTATCCGTGAGGATACGCTGTTTTCTTTAGAGTTTTAATAAGCAGCCCTCTGTGCTTGGCGATATTTTTTGCCAAGCGAGGTATACTTGCGGGTCTTCAAGACCTTTTTGATACCTATTTGAAGGCCGTAGTTTGCTACGATCTTTGAGCCGTTGCTCGTTCCGTTCAACTGGAACTCGGAGCCGTAACCGCCATAGGCGCGGACATCGAGATACCAATTGCTACGGGCGCTGAGGTTAAATTCAGCGCGGAGCTCCACACCGGCACCGAGGTGATAACCTTTCACAAAAGAATCGTTTGTGGTGGTTGTCACCGTTGTGGTGTTTCCTTGGGTTTCGGTTTGCACCGTTTCACCGAGAATGTTATAATCTCGGCAGTTATTCCCTTGGAAAAAGACACCTGCCCACAAGTTGAACTTGTTGCGATATCCGTTTTTCGGTGCGCTACCAAACAGGCGGTAATCCACGTGAGCGGATACAACGCCCTGTCCATAATTTTCACCTGCTAAAGAGCTGGCGTCATTATAGACGTGGTTGCGGTAACCCACTCTTCCGGAGATCTGCCACTTCGATCCGCGGTAGCCGATCTCTCCATAAAAATCGGGAGAAATGTGGCTGCGGTACGAAGAGACGCCGCCTCCTGCTTCTACAAACAGGCCTGTCTTGGGCTTGTTTGAAAGGAGGTAGCTCCGCCCGTCGGGGAGAGTTAACCACTCTGTGTGGCTCTCCATTGAGCGGGAGCTCATCTCTAGAGCGGCGGCGCCTTGGTTAAGGTCGCGCTCATTGAGCTCGACTCTTGCCCCTTCGGGAGCTTGGCCGAAGCCCTGAGCGTTAGACACTTGGAGACCGAACACGAGCGCTGCAACTGCAGCAAAGAATATCTTTTTCATAATGTTTTTTTATTTTATGGGAGTTGCTCCCTGATTATGTCCCACTGCAGATGCGGTCGGACGAAAAAATTAACTAAATTTTTGAGAAAGGGATGGATACCGACAAGCGATACCCACCCCTTTGAAAGGAAACAGATCAACAACTCCCGTAAAAGGACATGGTGCGAATTATTCGCAGAACGTCCAAGTAGCCAGAACCTTGTTAGAGTTCTGAGTATCGATGATCTGAACGATCTGATACCTCTTACCGGAACGTGTGGTCTTATTTTCAATCGTCTTCTTCAGACGGTTGTTAACCACCGTGTTATGGTTGTTGTTGAAGTGGAAAGTCTGAGCTGTGGTGTATGCCAAAGCATTAACAGTCTGACCTTGTGCATTGCACCAGGTCATCATGGCTGAGGCGTCCTTAGCCTGTACAGGCACGTATGCATTCTCCTTGAGACTCCAGCAAGTGCTGTTATACACGCTGGAAACAAGGCCGGACTGGAAAACGTTCAGTTTTGAAACGTTCTTATCCGTCCAGACGCATACGGTACCGTTAGTGCAGTTGAATGCACCGCCGATGCCCCATGTCTGGTAGCCTTCAAGCAGGTTTGCCGTAAAATTGGCATTCTGCAGAAGACCGACACCGGGGAAGGTAGGAACAATGTTTTCTTCGGCTTTTTCAACAATGATCGAGCCCTGCGGACGCAGAGTCTGAACGTTGTTGTTGAAGCTGTAAGTGAAGATGTTTACAAAGTTGTAAACAGTACCTTCACTGGCTTCACGTGCGAAGGAAACCTGTCCGCGATCCGCCGTCATGGACGGATTAAAGTGACCAAACTCCTTCTTGACACCCTTGTAGGTGGCAACGAAGTCATTGCTCTCAACAACCTTAACAGCGTTGCGCTGTGTGGAGCCGTTGAGGGTTGTTGTGGTCACGTAAATGGTTGTTGTCTGAACGTATGTCCAAACCACACCATTTTGATCCGTCATGGTCTTGTTCTCGCTCGTGGTTGTTTCAACGCGAACACCGTTGGTGCTCTGGTTGTTGTTCTCTTCAACCGTTGACCAGTTGGTGAGCACTTCCACGGAACGAGGAGCAACACAGCGGGAAGAAACGTTCTTCACGTTGCCTTCGCTATCGGTTTCCACGAAGGTAACCGTTGCGGTGTTGGCGGTGTTCGTGGTGGTGAACGTGTAGTTGCCTACTGTTACCGTCACGTTGTTCTTCATCTGAAGAACGCCGTTCTCGTTGTAGCCAGTGTTAATCTTGTCGTAGCTGAGAGCCACGTTGTTAACAAGGTTTGCGAGAATGTTGTCACCGGAAACACCCGTACGAGTAGCCTCCGTACCAACCTCGGCGAAGTTGCCGTCGAGGATGGGGAACGTGTAGCTCACGCCGTGAGCTGTCACCGTTGCACCCTGGTGGGTGAAGGTGTAGCTGGGGCGTGCCACTCCACTGTTAAGGCTGATCGTGCTGGCGTAAACGTCAGCGCGCTCCTTAACAGTCCAACTGTCGTCGGACGAAACGGTTCTTTCAACACCCTTTGTGATGCTGCCGGCACCCTGCTGAACAGCAAAGCTGTTCACGTTGTGTGTGCCGAGACTGATCGTAGCTACGTTCCAGCGGAGCGTTTTACGATAGGTCTGCACCAGAACGGTGGAGCCGTTGTCGTAAACACCAATGAGGTCTACGGAGAGGTTCTCCGTGCCGTTGGTGTTGATAACGCGTGATCCTTTATCCCAGCGGTAGCTCTGGATCGTTGGATCCACCGGCGTGTTGTCCTTGGTGTAGCGTTGCATAACGCTTGCCAGGTCAAACGCCTTCGTGTCGGTTGCTCCGTTATAGGAGATCTCATACACGTAGGTCAGTTTGCCGGTCGTTGCTACGCGGCGGCTTTCTCCGTCGGCGGGATTCATCTCGTCGTTGTAAACGACGGGATCTTTAACCTCCTTAACTTGGAGGTTTGCAATCTTGCCGTCGATGGTTTTGCTGTCGCTCTTGGCGTTCACCTTCAGAACGTTGCCGTCCTGAATGGTGTAAGAGCCAACACCACCGCTGACTTCGCCGTCAGGGGTTACGCCGTCGATGGCGGAGGACTCATAGTTGTCCTTTTCCCATAGTTGGGAAACAGGAACAGCTATGCGGTCAACTTCGGTTCCATTTTTTGTAACGGTTCCGACAACTTCGCCAGCCAGCGTGTCCACTTTTAAATCGTAACCGTCTACGGTTGTTTTTTGAGAGATCCTTTCATCAAGATCTTCCCCATGACCATAGTCTTCGCAAGATGCGAGAAGACCGCCACATACAATAACAACGAGGGCGAGACAAGCCTTGCAAGCTACTGCCCAGAAATTCTTTTTTTCCATTTTATTGAAAATTTTTAGTTATTAATCTTTGGAATTTTGTCCCATAAAATTATCAACCTGCAGAAAAAGTCTTGGCTCGTGAAAGCTCAAAAACTATAAAACTCTGCTTTAATTTGTAGATAAAATTATAAGACATATATAATTTGGTTTGTAGCCTCAATGTAGCACAAGTTTTCATGAAAATCAAGAGATATTTTTACAAAAAATAAACTTTTTGACAAAAACACGCCATAAGAACGGAAACGGCGAAACAAACGGCGCAGAATCGCTTTGAGAGGAAAAAATATTCAGTGCTTACTGATTGTTTTGACTAAATTTTGTTTATTGCAGAAAGGCGGTCAGCTCATCCAATGCCGTGCAGGCGGAATCTAAGTCTGTCGGGGCTTGACGCAGTTGATCGGCAATCTCCTGCATGCGCGCCACTGCCTCTTTGTATTTTTCCGTGTCGCTGTCTTTCAGCGCTGTAACCGAATCGGTAACAGCTTTGGCCTTTTCGGCATACTCAATGGTTGTGCAGGCGGTTTGTTCCGGTGCGTTTTTAACATCTTCCTTGCAGGCCGGCAAAAACAGACATATCAATAAAATGAATTTAATGGCTCTCATTTCAATAATTCCTTTACTTGTTTCAGATCGATATCCTCATTGATCTCACGCAGAAACGGCAGATTTTCAATCAAACGCTTCTTTTGCGCGCAAAATCCTTTCAAATTGTTGGAAATACGCAGAACCTGATGAATGACCTTAACTTTTAAACGCGGATTGAGTGCCACATATCTTAACTCGGCAATCTGCTGGGTGGTGAAATCATCAATTTCTTCGTCGATATCGTCAAAATATGCCGCACTCCACTCTTGATTGAGCATTTCCATTTCATCTATGATAAGCATGTGCACACCCTTACTTATGACGAAAAAAGCCTCTTGCTTGATGTCAGGCAAAAGGCTTTTTTTAGGTTCTAAATGTTGCCGTACGGATTGTCTTGTTCGCTTGACGGCTGCTTGCGTAAGTCAAACAAATTGAGCAGCGGAACGGCAATATAAATTGATGAATATGTACCGATGATAACGCCGGCCGTGATCACAAAGGCAAAACTTTGTAAAGCGTCGCCGCCGAAAACAAGTAAGGCGATCGAGGCAAATAATGTGGTTAAACCGGTTAAAATCGTACGCGAGAAAATGTCGTTAATACTCTTATTTAAAAGATCGTATTGCGGCATCTTGCGGTATTTTTGCAAATTTTCACGGATTCTGTCGTAGGTTACCACCGTGTCGTTAACCGAATAGCCGGCTAAAGTTAAAATAGCGGCAATTGTGGTTAAACTGAAATCAAAATGCATGATCGACAGCAAGCCGACAATGATGATAATATCGTGAAAAACACTGATCAATGCGCCTAATGCAAAGCGCCATTCAAAACGCATCCATATGTAAAGGCTGATCGCTACACAAGCAAAAACAGAGGCCAAAATACCCGAACGCTTTAACTCATCGCCGACTTGCGGGCCGACAGATTCAATGCGCTCAAAGGTGAAATCTTTGCCCAAAATTTCCTTGATTTGATTGACAGCAATGCGCTGGCTCTCTTCATCGGCATTGTTGGCTTGCGCTCTGATCATTAATTGTTCGCCCGTTTGTCCGACAGACTGCAAATTCAGCTCATCCAAGTTCAGCGCCGATAAATCGTAACGAACCTTTTCAACGTCGACCGGACCATTGGTGCTACGAACATCAATCAAAACACCGCCGGAAAAATCAATGCCGTAGTTGAAACCCTTGATCGCAATGCTGGCAATTGATGCGAAAATCATTAAGATTGACAAGGTATAACAAAACTTGCGCGCCTTCAAAAAGTCAATGCTTGTATCTTTTATAATCCAACTAAATATTTTCATTTTCGGTGATCCTTATTCTATAATGGTAACTTTGTCGGTTTGAATTTGGCCATCCACGCCTCAACCAATAAACGGCTGACCGTAACCGAGGTAAACATTGAAGTTAAAATACCGATGGTTAATGTAACGGCAAAACCGCGTACCGGTCCGCTGCCGAAATAAAATAAAACAGCACCGGCTACAAGCGTGGTTAAATTGGAATCGACAATCGTGCGGTAAGCCTCCGTAAAACCGACGGAAATAGCATCGCGAATCGAACGGCCGCGGTTGACTTCTTCGCGGATACGCTCGAAAATTAAGATGTTGGCATCAACAGCCATGCCGATGGTTAAAATAATACCCGCAATACCCGGCAAGGTTAATGTCGTGCCGATAAAGCTCATAATGCCGAGCATGATCGCTAAGTTCAAAAACAGCGTGATGTCAACCATTAAGCCGAATAAACCGTATGCCAGCAACATGAATATGATAATGGCCGCAAAACCAACGATGGAGGCAATGACGCCGTCACGAATGGAATCGGCTCCCAAGCCCGCACCGACGGTTCTTTCTTCCATTACTTCCAACGGAGCCGGTAAAGCACCTGAACGCAGCAAAAGTGCTAAATCGTTGGCTGTTTTGGTCGTGAAATTGCCGGTGATAACGCCGCTGCCGCCGGTAATTGCCGTTTGAATGTTCGGCGCGGAAATAACTTCGTTATCCAAAACAATAGCCAGCCGTTCGCCGATGTGATTGCTTGTAACTTCGGCAAATTTGCGGCCGCCTAAAGTGTTGAACTTGAAGCTGACAACCGGTTGACCTTCCTGAAAAGAAACACGGGCGTCGGTCAAATTTTCACCGCCGACAACCGGCTTTCTGATCACAACATATTGTTCGCCCTCGGAACCGCTCATAATGCGGGAAGTCTTACTCAGCTTGCCGCGTTTGGCTTGTGTCGGTGAAGTTGTTTCATCAACTAAATGGAAAGACATTTTAGCGGTCTTGCCTAACAGAATTTTGACGCTTTCCGGATTTTGCACGCCCGGTAGCTGAACCAACACACGATCAGTGCCTTGGCCCTGAACGATCGGCTCTTTCGTGCCAAGCTCATCAATACGGCGGCGAACAATGTTGACAGACTGATCAATCACACGGTTTTTAAGCTCTGCCATGGCTTGATCATTATAACTGATCTTAACGATTTCAGGCGTGTTTTCATCCTCGTTGACAACAAGACCGCTGTCAAGCTTGCGGAAGGCTTCTTTAGCTTTGTCACGCGCGTTGTAATCGGCAATCTTAACCGTGACGCCGTCTTTGTTTGAGCCGAGATCCTGATAGCGCAGTTTATGTTCGCGCATCGACTGGCGGACGGAATCTTCCAAAGTGGCCATTTTATCACGCAGAACGTCATCCATTTTAACTTGCAGAAGAAGGCTCGATCCGCCTTGCAAGTCAAGTCCGAGATTGACCGGCTGCCACCACTTCGGTAAATTTGTTTTATCGGTTAAAACGTTCGGTACGGCGAAGAAAATGCCCACCAAACAAACAGCGATAATTATCAAAATTCTTTCAAGCGATAATTTATACATTGCGTTTTCCTTTTATTTTTTGGTTTTAGATTTTTTGGTTGTTGATTTTTCCTGTGCTTTGGCATCTGTCTGCGGTTTTTCAACCAAGCCGCTCACCGACATGCGATCAATTTCAATGTCAACATTCGGTGCGATTTCAATTGAAATTTCCGATCCGTTTAATTTTTTAACGGTTCCGTAAATACCGCCGCCGGTTACAATTCTGTCGCCGATTTTCAAAGCTTCAACCATGGCGCGATGTTCCCGCATTCTCTTTTGCTGAGGCTTGAACAACAGCAAATAAAATATGAGCAGAATTAAAGCAATTTGAATAAATGTACCGCTTAAAGATCCGGCACTTGTCATCATCGGCTCAGCGGCCGCATATGCATCATTAATCAACATATTTATCTCCTTTGTCTTTGATTATGTAGGTATTTGTATACCATATTGTTAACGGATAAAAACGAAAATTGCAAGTTATTAACGGCTTTTTATGCGCTTAAGGCAGGTAAGAGCGCGGGTTGACGGCTTTTTTGCCGGCGCGAACTTCAAAATGCAGCTGCGGCGTGGTCACACTTCCCGTACTGCCGACCGTAGCGATTTTTTCACCGCGCTTGACTTTTTGCCCCTTTTTGACGAACAAGCGATCGTTATGGGCATATGCTGTGATCCAACCGTCGTTGTGCTTAACCAAAATTAAATTGCCGAACCCTTTCAGTTCATTGCCGGCGTACGCAACAGTTCCGTGATCGGCGGCCATAACCGTTGTACCGAGCGGCGCTTTGATATTCAGCCCGTCATTTTTACGGCCGTTTCCTAAGTTGCCGAAGCCGGAAACAACCGTCCCCTTAACCGGCCAGATGAATTTTGCATTGCGCGGTTTAGGCGGAATGTAAGCTTGTTTCGGTGCGGTTGCTGAAATTTGTGCGGTTGCCGGTGCAGCCTGTGCCGGCCGCGAGGTTTGTGTCGGACTTGGTTTTGTCGGGCTTGCGGTTTGTATCGGTGCCGATGACACGGACGCCGGCAACAAAAGCTTTTGCCCTACGGACAGCGAATACGGCGTTTGCAAGCGGTTGACCTTGCTTAAGGTGGTGATGTCAACGTTATACATACGGGAAATGCTGTATAAACTTTCACCGCGTTGTACCGTATGATATTTTTTGCTCGGCAGGCGTAATTTTTGACCGACATAAAGCGTATACGGCGCCGATAAACGGTTGGCGTTAATCAAATCTTTGATCGGAATATTATAGTTGCGAGAAATACTGTATAACGTATCGCCTTTGCGCACGGTTAAAGAATCTCTTCCGAAACCGCCCCACCAATTCATTTGCGCACAACCGGAAAGTATGCCGGCGAGCAGTACTATGGCTAAAATCTTTCTCACACTCTTACTCCACTCGCGCAGAAGCCTAACAGAAAAATGTTTATTTTTGATTAAAAGATCGATTTATCCTATTTTCCGAAATCGTAAATATCCGAACCGTCTGCCGGCAGAGCTGTTTCTGTCTGATTCTGCACCGGCGCCGGTACACATATCTGCAGCTGATTGACAATGTAGCCGGCCAAAGTTAATGCGGCAATCGGCAACACGACTTTTTCAAACGGAAAATGTGCGTGACCGCCGTTTTTGGCTTTCATCCATTGATAAAAAACCGAAGAATAAATTAAAATCAGCGCGCCCAAAATTGTGCAGAATAAAAACGGATCCATATAAAAAATCAAAATCGGTTTCGGTGTATAACTCAAATCTTTAATGTAAACACCGCTGATCATGGCCACGGAGAGAATAATCAACAGCGGATTGCGGAATTTAAAATTCCACCCTTTCTTGTCAAACCACAAAATTGTCCAGTAGCCGATTAAAGCCAGCAGTGCGCCGGCCCAAACGGCAATAACACCGTCGTCAACGCCGAGATTGCGCGCAACTTCCAAACCGACGGCCACACCGACCGTGCATACCGCGCAGGCCGGATTGGCATATGCTGCGTGAGCTGTGAATATTAATGCAAAAATTAAAATAAACAACATGTCTTTATTTCCTCATACAAATTTTAATGTTTAAACCTCATCCAAACGTACTAAAAGTGATGTCGAGATAAGCCATATGATCATGGTCGGCGCCGCAACGGCCAGCCAAATCGGAATATAACCGTTTAAGCCGAAAGCGTAAACGATCTGAGAGGCAAAATATATGCCGAAACCGACGGCAATACTGATTACTACCCGTAGCATCAGAGACGAACCGCGCAGCGTGTTTTGCAGCATAAAAACAGCCGCCATCATGAGCATGCCGACCAGTAAAAACGGCGAAATCAGCAGGTTGAGGTAGCGCATCCAATGCTGACGTGCCGAAAAACCGGCGCTTTCATAAAAAGCAATGGTATCCGGTAACTGCCAGAAGGAAATCGCATCCGGTTCAACGAAATTTTCTTTGATTCGCTGCAGGTCAATGCTTGTTTCATAAGCATAGTCCGTCATAGATTGCACCGGCTGCCCGCCGATCAAAAGTTTAACATCTTTCAAGTGAAAAATGTTGCCGTCCAAAGTGGCAAATGAAGCCTCGTAACCTTTTGTGATCTGCGAGGTTTGATTAAGCTCCGTGATACTGATATCGCGCATCCAAACCGCGTCGTCACTGTCTTGCCTCAGGCTTTTGGCGGCAATCAGCAAAACTTTGTCGCCGACAGATTCGCGAATCCACAGTCCCTTGCTGGAAAACAACACGGCATTCGGATCGTGGCTGTCTAACTTGTAGTCCAAAACCAAATACCACTCATAAAGTTTAGACGCAATAGGATTGAAAAACATAATGTTGGCCATGCCCAACAGAAATATGGCAATCATCAGCGGCCGCAAAAAATTAAAAATAGATACACCGGCGGAACGGATGACCACAAACTCATTGCTTTTGCTGATTTTCCAAAAGGTGATCATTGCTGAAACCAAGGCGACAAACGGAATGATAATTTCAATGGTTTTAGACATGCGCGTCACGGCGAATTGAGCGGCAAACCAGAGAGTGACATCATCGCGTCCGGAGATTTTGCGCAGTGCCTCAATGGCATTGAACATTAAAATGATGCCGAGCACAGATAAAAAAACGATAAAAAAATTACCGATAAGCTGACGATTGATATAACGGCTGAGAATCGAAAAAAATTTCATGCTTCTTCCTGTGGGGTTTGTTTAAAAAACGGATCGGACAGATATCTTTCAATGCTGTCGGGTAAAATAACAACAATGCTTTTGTCGGTCATTTCATCACGGGCGGCCAGATGAACGGCACCAACCATGGCGGCCGCAGCTGAAATGCCGATCGGAAGCCCTTCGGTACGAGCAATTGTTTGCGTCATTTCAAAAGCTTTTTGATCGCTGACGGCGAAAACTTCGTCAACCAGATCTTTTCGGTACAAAGGCGGGATAAAACCGGCTCCGATTCCACCGATACGGTGCGTTCCTTTTTGTCCGCCGCTTAAAACCGGACTTTGTTCCGGTTCGACCGCCATTACAAATAAATCAGGGTTGAGAGATTTCAAGGTTGAGGCTGTTCCGGTAATTGTTCCGGCCGTGCCGACGCCGCAAACAATTGCATCAACATCGCCGCCGGTATCTTCCAAAATTTCCGCTCCGGTCGTCAGCTGATGCGCTTCAATATTAGCCATGTTTTCAAACTGCTTAAATTCGATAATATTTGAATGGCGATCTTTCAAAATTTCAACCTTTTTAAGGGCGCCCGCCATACCTTCTTCAGCCGGCGTAAGCATAACTTCAGCACCGAACTGTCTGATCAGAGCAATTTTTTCCGGAGCCATGTTTTCCGGCATTACGATAACCAATTTATAGCCGCGATATGCGCAAAAGGCTGCCAGACCGACACCCGTATTGCCCGAAGTGGCTTCGATGAACACCGTTTCGTTGTTGATCTTACTAAACGGGGCTCGTTTGATCATGTTCAAGGCCACCCGATCTTTAACGGAAAAGATCGGGTTATAAAATTCGCATTTGGCCAGCAGTTTAGCGCGCAAATCAAACAATTTTTCTGTCTTATGCAGGCGCAAAAGAGGCGTATTGCCGATCAGATCTTCAATGCTGTCATAAATTTTTCGCATAACTGATCACCCGTACCAAAAAGTTTTTAAAGCCTGTTTTTTGCGTGGCGGCAAACGGAATATTTCCCAGCAAAATATCGTTGATACTACACCAAAAAGTGTTCGGATACACATCGTTGAATACACGAACCGAGTAGATGTCAAAATCCTGTTGTTCACATATAAATCGACCGTTTTCAAAAATGAAACTTTCAACGGAAAAAGATTTTTTCGGTTTTCTTTTTTGCACGATATCCGCGCTTTTCGGAATACAAAACAGCTTATCTGCTTTATTATATTGGCATAAAATTTCGTCTTTTCTTTTAATGATGGCATAGTGTTGCTTTCTTTTACCGACGGGAGAACCATTGGTATGAAAGCGCAGACCATACACATCAATAAAAGTTTTTTCAGCCATGATGAACCTCATCCAATAAACTTTGCGTAAAGTCTTTCAAACCGACCTGACGTTTACGTTTTAAACGCTCGGCGGAGAAAATCTTCTGAATGGTTTTGGTTGCTTGTTCGGGATTTTCGCAAATCAAAACATAATCATATTCCGTCCAGTGTTTCATTTTTTCTTCAATCAGGCCCATGCGTTTTTCAATAACCTCGCGGCTATCGGTATGACGTCCTTCCAGACGGCGGCGCAATTCTTTGATCGATGGCGGCAACATATAGATGGAAACAACGTCTTCCGCAGCTTTTTCTTTGAGTTGACGCAGGCCAAGCCAGTCCATATCAAAAATAACATCATGGCCGACATTGATAAAGCCGTCCACCTCAGAACGAAGCGTTCCGTAACGATTGCCGTATTGAGAATCGACAAACTCATAAAAAGCGTCTTCTTTAAGCATTTGATCATACTCTTCGTCACTGACATAGTGGTAATCCACACCATCGACTTCTCCTTCGCGGCGTTTGCGTGTGGTGACGGATACCGAAAAATTCAATTTCGGATCTTCTGCCAGCAGTTTTTTGATGACGGTTGTTTTTCCGGTTCCCGATGGTGCTTCAATAACAAACATGACACCGCGGCGAACATTGTTAAGTTTTTCGATTATCTCAGACATTTCTCCCTCTTGCAAATTAAAATCCACTGTATTATAAACTTAAAATGAAATAAATTACAACAATTAAAATATAGTTTACGGAGTTTTTTTATGTGCAGAAAAATTGAAAATATTTTAATTACCGGAGCTTCGTCGGGAATCGGAGAAGCGTTAGCCTTGTATTATGCCGAGCATGGCGCGGTGCACATGTTCTTGTGCGGGCGCAATGCCAAGCGCTTGCAAGATGTGCAGAAACGCTGTCAGGTGCACGGCGCAGATGTACAAACACAAATCGTCGATGTCACAGATCAAAAAGCGATGGAAAAATGGATCAAAGACTGTCATAAAAAAGCAAAGCTGAATTTGGTTATTGCCAATGCCGGCGTTTCAACCGGTGCCGAAACAAGCGAAAACGTGTATAATACTTTTGAAACCAATGTAATGGGCAGCTTAAATACGATTATGCCGGCAATTGAATTGTTCAAAAAACGTCAGGATAAAGATAAAATTATTGCCATTACCTCTTCCATCGCCGGCTATCATGGCCTTTCGGCATGTCCGTCATACAGCGCGACCAAGGCCTGCTTAAAAGCATACGGCGAAGGACTGCGTAATCATTTAAAACCATATAAAATACAGGTTAGTGTAATTTGTCCGGGGTTTGTAAAATCGCGTATTACCGATAAAAACACATGCCCGATGCCGTTTTTTATGCCGGCGGATAAAGCGGCGAAAATTATCGCCGCACGAATCAAACATAATTGCGGATTAATCGCTTTTCCGTGGCCGATGCGTTTGGCGACATGGCTGTTGTCCGTTTTGCCGAACCGTCTCAGTGACTTTATCTATGCCATTCTACCGCACAAGGTGTAAAATGAAAAGATGCACATGGGTGCCGAATCAACCTTTGTATAAAAAATATCACGATGAAGAATGGGGAGTGCCTTTGCATGATGATCGGCTGTTGTTTGAAATGCTGATTTTAGAAGGCTTTCAAGCCGGACTATCGTGGTGGATTGTGTTGAAAAAACGTTTTGCCTTCCGTGAGGCTTTTGACGATTTTGATGTGCAGAAAGTTGCCGCATATGATGAAAAAAAGATTGAAGAATTGATGCAAAACAAGAACATTATCCGCAGCCGCGCAAAGATAAAAGCAGCGGTGGAAAATGCGCGGATTTTTCAGACAATTCAGGTGCAGTTTGGTTCGTTTGATCGATATATTTGGCATTTCACGCAAGGAAAAAGCATACGCGGGAAAACCTTTCCACCGCCGGCGCGCAATGATTTTTCGGATCAGATTGCGGCGGATTTGAAAAAACGTCAAATGAAATATGTCGGCAGCGTGATTATCTATTCTTATTTGCAAGCAATCGGGGTGATCAATGATCATGAGCCGGATTGTTTTTGCCTAAAAAAAAGTCCATAATGGTGCATGAGATTTTTTTATAAAAAAGTCTTGCATTTTGATTTAAATTAGAATAGAAGATCGGTATATTTGGTGAGATGGCAGAGTGGTCGAATGCGGTTGACTCGAAATCAATTGTACGTTTTACCGCGTACCTAGGGTTCGAATCCCTATCTCACCGCCAACAACAGAAGACCCCGCGCATGCGGGGTTTTTTGATGTTGATAAAAAAGCATATGAAGTTGCCAAACGGTCAAACGCAAAAAATCCGGCAAAAACAGGTAATGCCGCAGTTGATTTTACAACAGGCAGAATAAAGCCAGTTAAAGGTTGGAACTATGGTTTTAATTGAGGAAAAGCGGGGTTTATTACACAGAAGACCTATCATGAAACTTGCAAACGTAAAAAACAGGTGATTTAATGTTTAGAGAAACAACGTTGGAAAAGTAAAAAAATGGACTTTATTCATCATTATCAATCGCCGCTGGGCGGCATAACTGTTGCCGCCGACGGAGAGGCGATTATCGGTTTATGGTTCGACGGGCAGAAATATTTTGCCGATACGCTGGAACAAAATGCTTTAGAAAAACCGTTGCCCGTGTTTGCGGCGGCGGATCAGTGGCTGGATATTTATTTTTCAGGTCAAGCACCGGATTTTATGCCGCCGATTAAAATGCGCACCACTGCGTTTCGCCAAACAGTTTGGCAAATTATGCTTTCCATTCCCTTCGGGCAAACCATGACTTATGGGGCTATCGCCGCCCGAATTGCACGGCAGAGAGGTGTGGAAAAAATGTCCGCCCAAGCGGTCGGAAATGCCGTCGGTCATAACGCCATTTCGCTGATTATTCCGTGTCATCGGGTTGTTGGCTGCAAAGGTGAATTGACGGGATATGCCGCCGGTCTTTTTAAAAAGAGGAAACTTTTGGAACTTGAGAAAAACGCCAATCGTCGATAGCGGCTGTGAGCTCGGCAGATTATGGTTCAGGCGATGTCTAATATATCGGCAAAGCTATTAAATCTGAAAAAGATGTGGTGTCTGGCATTTTTGATGATTTTCAGCTTATCTTGATAAAAATTTTGCTGAGCCGAAAGGTTAAATATCCGGTCATTTTCCGCCGCAATCGCCATGTCGAAAGTTGGATTGATCTGCGCTTTCTTTTCATTGTAAATTTTTTGCAATGCTGTCAGTTCGCTCGCACAGCTTTCAATCGTTCGTAAGGATTGCAACTGATTGTAACGCACATATTCTTCATCACTGAAAACCATGTATTGACGGCGAAAATCCAGATAATTTTCCAAAGTAATATTTTGTAAAACCTGAACGATTTTTTGCGACAAACCTAACGTTTCATCGAATAAATACGGGTTTCCGCACAGGGCTATTTTTCGGCGCAGATGGGGTATTTTATCGGCAAGCAGTGAAGCCACGAAAACACCGGCAGAATACGCGATCACGTCAATGTGGGCATATGCGGAAAAATCAAAATCCAATGTTAAATCCTGATAATCATAGACAATTAAAACGTCCTGACTGTCGTGCAGATTGGTAAATTGGTTTTCATCACAGCCCCAACCGGCAAAAAAAAGAATTAAATCCCGTGCATGATTATTTTGAAAGAAATATCGCATTTTCCTGCCTTTAATCTTGTGTACCTTTGTGAATATAAGCCCTTACCCCTAATATTTTGTTAAAAACAGATTTGACAGCTGGAAAAATCATCGCTAACATTTGTGCAAACAATTTATCAAAAGGAGCAGGGTTATGCAAAAAATGATCATCATACTGACTTTGGTTTGCGGTTTTATTTTGCCGGCTAAAGCAGACAGCATTTCAACCGACAAGTCCGATTTTGCGGAAATCAGCTCGTCGATTGATGATGCCGCCTTTGATATCCGTTACTATTCACCGAAAAATTTTACCGGTAATAAAATCAATGGCTATAAAGCGCCGCGCGCTTACTTAACCAAAGAAGCTTTGTCGGCACTGACGAAAGCGGCGGAAGAATTGCGCGCAAAAGGATATCGGCTTTTGATCTGGGACGCGTATCGCCCGCAAAAGGCTGTCGACCATTTTGTGCAATGGATTAATGATCCGTCAGATGCCGGTGATAAATCTTTTTATCCGGATTTGGCAAAAGCCAATCTGCTCGCCGGTAATTATATTGCAGCAAAATCCGGCCATACCAGAGGAAGTACGGTTGATTTGACAATTATAAAAAAAGACGGAAGTCCTGTGGATATGGGCGGTACTTTTGATTTGTTCAGTGAAGTTTCACATCCGGATTATGAGAAAATTACCGACGAACAAAAACAGAATCGGCAAATTTTACATGATGCTATGATAAACGCCGGATTTAAGGGTATTGATTCCGAATGGTGGCATTTTACGCTGCAGAACGAGCCCTATCCGGACACTTATTTTAACTTTGATGTGGATTAAGAATCGGGGATTAGAAATGAAATATTTCGTCAGTGTATGCTGTGTTTTGTTAATGCTTGCGGCTTGTACAAAACAGCCGGATAACAATCTTGAAGAACCTAAAGATTTTCGGTTAAGTAAAATTTTGTTTGCAGACCAAATTTTTCTGTGAGTTTAACTCGTCAAATGCTATTGACTAAAAAAAATTCCGCGCTAATAATAGAACAGAATTAGAACATTAAAGAGAAGGATAAGAGAATATAATATGATTAAGAAGATACTTAAGTTAACATTAACTCTGACAAAGATTATATTTAAGTTATGTATATTGTTATTAGCAATTATCGGTATCATCAGCTTATTGCCGAGTACCGACAAAACATTTGAAGCTATTGAATTTTGTGCAGATGATGGCGGTATTTGGGACGATGAGTACAAGGTATGTCGTTTTGACTGTCAGTACATAGGAAACGGTGAAGGTTGTGTCTTGCGGACTGATGAAGAACTTAAAGACTACGTTAACGGGTATTGTAATAATGATGGAAAGTGGCTATATCGCTGTGAAATGGCTAAATTGGAATGGTCTAAAAGAGTATTACGCGATAAAATGAATGGCTTAAAAGATGAAGATAAAGATTTACAACAATCCTCACAAAATTTTGATAAAACACCTATTGATAAGATTGTAATAGAAAAAAATCTGCGTAAAATGTATTTAATGAACAACGGTAATATTATCAAAGAATATAAAATATCCTTGGGGTCAAATCCGATTGGGGCTAAGCATCAGGAAAATGATGGCAAAACACCGGAAGGACAATATGTTATTGAAACGCGAAATTCTAACAGCAAATTTCATCGTGCCTTGAAAATTTCGTATCCGGATGAAAAAGATAAAAAGTGGGCAAAAGAACATAATGTCTCTGCAGGAGGTGATATTATTATACATGGTTTCCCCAATTGGGCTCCGGATTTTTTGTTCAAGTATATCCACAAATCGGATTGGACAAAGGGTTGTATTGCTGTAACAAACGAACAAATTGAAGAAATTTGGGCATTGGTAAAGGATGGCACACCTATCGAAATAAGGCCATAGTGACAGAGAATAAAATGCGCCAGCACGTTATAGCTTTGGTAGATTGTGACTGCTTTTTCGTTTCTTGCGAACGGAAGGATAATCCTTTGTTGCAAAGAAAGCCGGTGTGCGTTATGACCGGCGGTGGGTCAAAAGGTATTATCGTTTCGCGCTCCAAAGAAGCCAAAGCGCTTGGAATTAAAATGGGACAGCCGGATTTGGTTTTGATGATACGTTACATATAAAGATGAAATTCGTGCGTTTGGGGATATATAAAGATGATTTTCAGGCTTGAGCTGATAGCCGGAGCAAGTATTTTCGCAAAGTAGCTCGCTCAACGCCGAATATTTTTGCAATTTTTGATTTTGATATTCCTTGTGCCAACAACTTCTGTATCTGTTTTTGATTTTTTGCAAGTTTAAGTTTTTTGGTTTTGGCATTAAAAGGACGCCCAAGCTTTTTGCCGTTTGCTTTGATGTTGGCAAGACTTGATTTAGTGCGCTCGGAAATAAGTTGTCGTTCAATTTCAGCGGCGAGTCCAAAGGCGAAGGCGAGCACTTTTGATTGTATATCATTGCCTAAGCGATAATTTTCTTTTATTGTCCAGACCTGACAGTTTTTGTTTAAGCAAGTTTCCAAAATACGCATAACTTCCAATAGAGAGCGACCTAAACGCGAAATTTCACAAGAGATTAACACATCATTTTCTTGCAAATTATCAAGCAATTCTCCGAGTTTGCGGTTTTTAAGTGCTTTTCGGGAAGATATTTTTTCTTCCACCCATGTATCAATTTTTATGTTATTTTTGAGTGCAAAGTTTTCTATTTCAAAACGCTGATGTTCAAGTGTTTGCTTATTCGAACTAACTCTGATGTAACCTATTGTAGTCATGTAAAAACCTCCAAAAAATATTTTAAAAACTGGTCAAATTAATAGAACGTTTAAAGTCAACATTTTTTTATTTTTTAAATTTTAATCTCTAAACCTTATAAATTCGGCTATTCAAGCCATTTTGGGTACTTCATTATGTTCCCATAATGTTCGAAATTTAGCTGGTCAATTTAAACGTTGGTTTTGGTACAATTAGACAAAAGTTAACATAATTAAAGGCCCGAATGGTCGTGATGATAGATAAAGGAGAAATGTCATGAGTAACCAAGATAATCTTAATTTTGATGGCGCTGAGTGGGTAAAGGATGAATATGTTGTTAAAACTCAGCAGGATATCGATTTTTTAGTAGCCTTTAGAAATGAGGATTACGAAAAAGCCGAACAACTCCTTAAAGATGGCGCAAATGTCAATGTATGTGATAAAAAGGGAAAGACGGAGTATAAGGCCATTAGAGATTGGCTGAACGCGATAGCGAACGCAGAGCCGAGGGATATGTTTGCAGAGATGTATGACGTCGTGTATGGTCCAGAAATGCGTAGAAAGGCGGATTTTTTAGATGAACATGGTGGAGAACTTGAAACATGGGAAAGTATGCAAATTGCCTCCAATTATTCAAAATTAGGTCAGCTCCGCAAAAAAATAGCTAAAGGTATTGACGATACATTAGAAACTCATTTAGAAGATGTAAGTTTACCTTTATTGTTTAAGGAACTCATCGAAAAGCCGATTTCTAATATGGTTTTAGGAAAACTGAAAGACAGAGACCGATAATAGTCTGAAAAAAGATTTGCAAAACAATAATTTATAGTGTATGCTGAATATATAGCCGGTGAGGTGGTTTATGAATTTTATGCAAATGACATCTCTTGAAAAAGATAATTTCTTGCTTCATGCAGCCGAGAATCCGGAATTTGCAGGACAAACAAATGGACAAGTTTTGTATGCAGAAATTGTTAAATCTCTGAAAAAAAGATATGCTCCGGATAAAGAAAAAAACTTGGAAGAAAATGTTGCGGAATATAAAAAACAACTGAATTTGTTGATAGCCGAAGTAGTCGGCAAAGATTATGCTGAAAAATATATGGCTGATTTGCAACGTTTACGCGAACAACGCCAACGTGATATTATGAAAAATGTCGAACATTTGTACCACTTTTCCCAAGTACCGCCGGAGCAATTCTCACAATTAACAACTCATATTCAAGAAATTGGGGATGCTTTGCAAGAAAATATAGGTGTTGCCTTATGTTTTGCAGATACAAAATTAGAAACAGTTTATCCTTTGAAGCCGGCTTCAAACAATTCTGAAATACTCAAAGGTGTGTCCGGATATTCTGATGAACAATGTTGTCTTGTTTCCGGAAAGGATTTTGCAGAATATGTAGAGTCATTATCTCCATCATATCGTTACGAAGTTGATAAAAGTACCTTTAAGCCGGTTGTTGATTTAGACGGACATTTTTGCAATGAATATGAATCAAAAGAAGCAGCAAATGTTATTCGGTATGATGGACCGTTTAATATTAATGATGTATACCAAAAATGGGATATTCCGGTTTTCTATATACCAAACGATGAAGATAAGAGTGAGCTTCGCAATGAATATTCTGAACTAATGAAAGAAGGAATGTCTCGTAGAGAAGCAATGACAACCGTTTGTCATAGACATCCGGAAAAAATGCAATTATTACAAGAGGATATCGGTTTACAAAAAATAGTTGACAATGTTTTGGCGAAAAAACAATTTGGTAATATAGTGAAGTCAGAAATACAAACTCCTCTTACTTCGATAGAAATTACTGCGCGCAAACAAAAATCAGACCAAAGAAAACAAAAATTTGCAGCCATGAAAGCGCATATTTTAAATCCAGAATCCGGAAAGAATACCGGAATCGAAAAAGAGAAATTTAATCCTTTTATCAAAAATTATTTAGAACAAAGAAGAAGTAAATAAAAGATTTTAAAATGACTGAAGAGAATAGCAAAAATTGCCCTGAAACTTGTCCTTATCTGCAAGGTTGGCATAATTTTTGCGCTTGATTTGTGCGAAAATTAAAAACATCGCAAGATGTAACGTGGCGATGTGAAGAATGCTCAACTTCGCACTTACGCCCCGAAAATTAGACTCGCGACTTTAACATTTTCTCAAATAAATGTAATTCTGAATATTTCCCAAAGCCAAAAGAGAAAGAAAATCAGAGAAAAAAAGATATATTTATTGGGAATATATTTTTGAATTCTCGGTCTATATAGAAATGGAGTTAAAATATATGTCAATACATAGTCAAAACATAAACACTCAACCAATGCATGTTCAAATATATCTATTTTAAGAATAAAGGCAGTCAAAAAAGCTACGACTGCTGGAATAACCAACAGACCGGTAATAAATAAAGTTATTTTTTTTGCTCTTTCCATTGATTTGTTTCCTCAGTGCTTATTTTTGATAAATGCAACAATTAAAGATAACAGAGCTAATCCTAAACCTAAATATACTGTTCCATACAAGACATTCTCTTGCAGATGTTCCAAAGAACCTAATAAAAATCCAATTCCTAAAATGATTGCTACCGCGACCATTAAAAAATAAGGCACCCATCCGATGGCGGTTAAATAGTAAGATATTCTCGGATATTTGCGAATAAGCTCAGACAGAAACTTTGGTGTTTTACCAAGACAGAGCAGAAAGATTAAAGCAATAAACAATAAAAACAATATATCGGTTATTTTTTCCATGCCTAAAAAAGATAAAGGAGTTTCTAAAATTCCATACAATCCGCCTAAAATCAGAGATTCTTTTGACCATAATTTCATTTTTAGCTCCTTTATCTTATTGAATTTTGGTATTTTTTTATTTTTTCTTGCGATTTCCACAACTTTCGTTATAAGCATTAATAGCATGAGATATATTTGCTCCAATAGATGAACCCCAATTACCGGCTTTGATATATTTCCCGATACCCGGAATTTTACCTACTGCATAATCTCCTGTTTTAGAACCGGTTGTAATCGGCTTTGAAACAGCGGCATCCTTTCTTATTTTCATAAAATTTGAAGCAACGCCTTTAACACTACAATCGCGATTATAGCGCGAAGATGATGAATTACAAGTCTTTTTTGTTGGCATATTTAATGTCTTTCAACTTTATAAGATTAACGGTTTAATTACCGTAACAAACACATGATACTAATTTACTAGTCAATTTAAATCCGTTAGCTCGAAAAATGATTCATTTTGCTCGAAAAATGTTTTTTTTGTTTTCTAAATTCCGTTATCCAGTTTCTTATAGTTGTTTCCGGAGTAGTCGTTTTAAAACATGGTCTCAAATGCTCAAATTCACCTTGGTAAAGTCTATCAACAATATTATTAACGAACTCTTTAATCGTCTTGTAATCATTATTTTCATTGTATTCTTTAAGTATAAATTTTTTAAATGATTTATTCTTTTCACCTTTTGCTAACCCGCCTTTTGCATGTCTTTCTTTTTCCTGTTTTTGCATTTTTACAGTTGTTTTTTCTTCAATTTCATCAGCTTCTTGTATAGCGGCAACAGATATGTATTGCTGTATTTCTCGCGCACTATTTGCTAAATCTTCTACAAAATTCAGAATTTTCTTCATTTCTTGCGATATTTTGTAATTTAACGGCAAATAATTAAGGTCATTTTGTTTATAACGCTCAATCCGCCAAACTAGTGCTCGCTTCTCTTGCGATGTTAAAACATATTGATTTTTATTCTGGTTTAATTCCATATTACCTTACCCTTATTAATTTTTCCCGTGGTGTTATTATTATCTGTTCAGATAAAACAAATTTATTTAATACTTTTATACTTAGGTAGTAAAAGATTTAAATGCAATATTATGTAGTAACAGACCTTATGCTAATCAAAATATATAAAAAAATACGGATCCCTAATAACAGGGATCCGGAACATTGGTACCAAAAAACACGGCACCTACATTATGGTGGGCGCTGTAGGACTCGTCTTGCAAGGCGTTGCCTTGCTTCGGGCGCTCGTTTTGTAAATTCGCTTTGCGTCGCTTACGCTAGCTTGCTCATTAACAAAACTTCGCCGCTTGCGGTAAAAAAATGCCATTAAGGGCATTTTTTCATGCGCGAGCCTACGACGGTCTTCGGTTCGAGTTACAGCATACCACCAAACAAAAAACCTCCCCAAAGGGAGGTTCTGTTTGGTGGGCGCTGTAGGACTGGCTTCGTTTCACTTCGCCGCTGCGTCGGCTATCAGCTAAAGCTGACCGGCATACTTCCGTCTGCCGGCGCCTCCTTGTCAAACCTACTTCTCGTAGGTTCGAGACTTCATCATCACGAATAAACAAAAAAGGCAGGAATAAATCCTGCCTTTTTTGTTTATGGTGGTGGATAGGATACTAAAAGACAAAATCTGATAACTTTGCGGACAAAACATAAATAACTAAAAGTTTATTTAATTTCAATATATTACAACTTGTTGGTATTGTTTTAATTTAATGCAAAGTATTCATCAAAAATTCACAACCCCGAACTTGTAAGACGCGAAATGAAAAAAGTGTCTAAGTTTTGACATATATATAAGTATTGATTATGTAAAAAATAAAGCACAAGATAATATCCATATGTCTTGTGTTTTATTTTTCTAAGATTTATATATTTTACAGTAGGTTTTACTTTTCTTGCCTATTCCAAAAATCTGCTATTAAATCAGCTAAATTTTCAAACACTAAATTTGATCTACAATAGCAACATGGTTCATCTCCTCCTGAAACGTCTGCGGAAAATACAACATTTTTATTGTCTAAATTTGTTATTTCAACAGAGACATCATAGTAATTAACATCCGATGTAGGACAAAATCTATCAAATATTCGTGAATAATCGAGAGAAACTACATAAGGTGTTCCATCATATTGCCTATATCCTTGTGCGTTTAAATCTTCTTCTTTTATTCCATTTTTAGTAAATGTTTTTTTATTTATGTTAAAAACATCATTACTTGCATATTTTAATATTTTTATATTTCGTTTTCTTAATGCACCTCTTAGATATTTTCCTGCAACTCCACCCTCATCTTCATAAACCAATACACGTGCTCCAGGCTTAAAATCTGGTTCTTCTAAAATCACTTTCTGTTTGTTGTAACAACAACCCGTTATAAACGTAAAAAACAAAAATAAAATTAATATTTTTTTCATTTTATTCTCCGTGATGACCAATTTCATTAGAATTGATTCTATAATGCTATAAATAAAAAGGCAATATATTTTTTAGATTTTGCCCGTATTTAGGATACTTCTAATAGATTTAAAACAAATATAAGCAGTATATTGAAAGAAGTCACACGAATACGTTTTATAAGTATATGTTCAGTTCAAAACTATCTTTTCATAATTATGAGCCAATATTTTTTTTATATTTCAATAGACGGTACTGAAGAAAAAATTAAAAATAGTTTTTAACAAAAGGAAAAGAGAGATTTTGATATTATATAGATAACGGTAAAAATTAAGCACAATTTATTTTCCACAAAAAATTACGAAATTAGTTGAAAATTAATAAAATATATGTTATATATAATAATGGAAATGCTCATTAACTGAAGCAGCTCCGTATGGAGTATGCAGGGCTCGACAGGAGCGGTAGGTTAATGAGCGATTTTTTTATTTAAACTGCCAGATATTTAATTTAGGCTTTATAAGTTTTAGCCATTTTTTCTGTTCATTTGTAGCATTCGGAGAACAGGCATGTATTGTTAAGCCTACAATCATATCTGCTAACTGAATAAGTCTGTTATTTTTTGAATCTTCATATTTTACTTTCTTAACACAATCTTTTGCCTGTGTTCTTAAATAAGTTGCCAATTCCTGTTTAACGGCATCTTTTCTACCATCAATCTTAATAGATGCTTCTTTCAGATTAGCGTGAGTTAGAATCTGTTTTAAGAAAAAATTATAAAATTTATTTGCATCTTGCCGTAATTCATCGCTATGTACCAACATTTTATTAACATATAATACTTTTGCATGGAAAGGTTGTTTCGCTATTTCTGTAAAAAATATTTCTTTCACTTTATCGCATGTTTTAGAATATTTAAATTCTGTCTTATGTCTTGCTAGAGAAGCTATATTTGAAATGGATTTATCAACAGCACAAGCATCATCCATATTAGTAAAAATTATAAGAGCAAAAGCAAAATTTTGAGATGATTTAGTCTTAAATCCAGCATCTCCACTTTCATCTATAAAAACAAGTTGTTTGGGCATATTAAATCCTAAAATATAAACACTTCAAAGATGGTATTTTATATCAAAGGTAGAGTCAATAATATTTTAGATGTGAACCACATCTATTTAATCTATAGAATTTTAAATACGCGTGGGAAAAGATATAGAACAAGGACGATGCCAAAAGCTAAACTTTTTTCGTCAAATACATTAAAAAATGACTCATTTGGACATACCAAAAGTATACATTGTAGATAAAATAAGGCGCCAAACCACTTTTTCTTAAATAGATACGCGACCAGACCATTATCAAAAATATTAAGCGGTGGAAATTTTTAGAAACTCGAAAAGTGCCGAAAAATGGGCGGTTTGAAGGGATTAAAATTTTGCGATAATTAATTTTGATTTTAAAACAAAAAAAGGAGTGACAAGTATCACTCCGATTTTATGGTGGGCGCTGTAGGACTCGTCTTGCAAGGCGTTGCCTTGCTTCGGGCACTCGTTTTGTAAATTCGCTTTGCGTCGCTTACGCTAGCTTGCTCATTAACAAAACTTCGCCTCTTGCGCTGAAAAAATGCCATTAAGGGCATTTTTTCATGCGCGAGCCTACGACGGTCTCCGGTTCGAGTTACCGCATACCACCAAACAAAAAACCTCCCCAAAGGGAGGTTTTGTTTGGTGGGCGATGTAGGACTCGAACCTATAAACAGATACTTTCGTTCGCAAACCACCTTGTTTGATAAAGTTATTATGTTTCAATTTGTTAGGTAATGCAAGGATATTTTTTACTTTAATGCACTTTTTTCAAAAAAATTAATAACCCCGAACTCATAAGACGCGAACACAAAACTCATATTTAACATTTTTTATTGTTTTTTAAGAATCTTTATTTATAGTGTATTTCGTTGAGACAGCCACACTCTCAACAAGGGATTAACAACCCTAATCAACGTGGGCAACAATAGCTTTCAGTTAATTGAAAGTGTTTTTGTCGTGGTTATTTACCATTTTGGTGGATGCCGCGAAATAAGGCTTGCTCGAATAAACGGGCTACTCGTCACGTTGATTGTAGTTGTTAACATCCACCGCCTATATGGCGTATGTAGCTGGGTTGAATGGTAGATGTTTTTT
>JAFVEP010000073.1 GCA_017475935.1 Alphaproteobacteria bacterium | reverse complement strand
GCACCGCCGCCGAATTTTCCGCCGGAGTGTAATGTGGTTAAAATGACTTCAAGTGCCGAAACGCCAGGATATTTAGGATGCTCGTCAATCGGAATGCCTCGTCCGTTATCGGTAATCGTTACCGTGCCGTCGGCGTTCATGGTCACATCAATGTGGTTGGCATAGCCGGCAACGGCCTCATCCATGGAGTTGTCCAAAATCTCGGCAACAAGGTGGTGCATGGCCTGAATATCTGTTCCGCCGATATACATGCCCGGACGGTGACGAACCGGCTCCAAGCCTTCCAAAACTTCAATGTCTTGTGCCGAATATTCTGCTTTTGTCGGCGTTATTGATGATTCAAATAAGTCTGCCATAGTTTCCCTCAAAGTCTTCAAATTGGTCTTAAAATACACAAAAAGTAAGCTAAAAACAACCAAAAACCCTGATTCATAAACAAAAAATAAAAGTCGGCAAGATTTGAGCAACGACTTGATGAAAGCACGAAAATTTTGCCGATATTTGGTTTGTATCAGCTTGAAAAGATACTTTTCGTCACTATATCAACGCCACATAAAGGGAGTTTAAGATGATATTTTCAAAAAAGTGGAACTACGACTATGATACCAGATGCGAATGTTCCGAAGATGACCGCTGCGGTTGTTCTTTTCCCGATAATTTGACGCGCAGTTACGCGACCGATACAGCCAATATTCTGCGGCCACAGCTTGCTGTGGGCGGCAAGGCGCTGAATTTTACCGCTTCGGCGATTTTGGACAACGGGCAGATCAGCAGTTCATTCAGTTTGTTTGATTATATCGCCGGAAGCTATGCGCTGCTTGTTTTTTATGTGGCCGATTTTTCGCCGCTTTGCCCGATTGAAATTCGGCATTTTGATCAGGCACGGGAAGAATTTAGCAAAAGAGATGTTAAAGTTGTGGCGATTAGTGTCGATTCACTTTCGGCGCATTTAGCATGGCGCAAATTTTTAATCGAAGAAGGCGGAGTCGGCAATGTAAGTTTTCCGCTGGTTTCGGATATCAGTAAATTTATCTCGCGCGATTATGGGGTTTTGCAAGAGGACGGAACGTCGCAACGGGCTACATTTTTGATTGATACGGATAATATTATTCGCTTTCAGTCGGTGGTGGACGCCAAAATTACCCGCAGTGTCGATGAAACGCTTAATGTGATTGATAAGATCAGAGCCTTGGATCAGGCGGATTGTCAGGGGATCCATTGCTGGGGAAGAAATATGAAAAAACAAACGGGAGTCTTCAGTCAACAATAAAAGTTGTTGATCTTTTCTGATAAAGGTTTTTTTGTCGGCGCATGTGCAATATAATCCGCTCAGATGGGAAAAAGGAGCGGGTGATATGTCTGTCATTGTTATTTGGTGTCGCCACAAGGGGGATAATGTGATAGGAATTCATAACAGAATTCCGTGGTCGGTACCGTCTGACATGAAAAGATTCAGACATTTGACATGGGGTAAAACCATTCTGGCCGGCAGAAAAACTTATGAAACTTTTCCGAATCGAACGCTGGAAAATCGCCGTATTTTGGTACTAACTTCCGATTCTGCTTACGAAGTTGCCGACCGTGAAGCGCATCATGTTATTGCCCGTTTGGAAGATGTTCAAGACTATGCGGAAGATATTTATGTTGTCGGCGGTGCCGGTGTTTACGAGGCCTTTTTCAAAAACACGCAAGTGATGCCGGATATTGTCGTTGACAGCGTTTATAACGGTAATATAAATGTTTCCACCCAAGAAAAAGTGATTGATGTTTCCGCCAGCGTTAAAATATTGGAGGAAAAATATTTTCACTTGCCGTCCGTTTTTGAACTGGATGATGTGGAGACATCTTTGTGGATTAAAAAGGGCGATTTTGTAGATCAGAACGTGATCAAAATGATCTTAAACTATTTGGAAAATGAAAGGACTTTGCCATGAAACAGTATTTGGATTTGTTGCGTGATGTCATGGAAAACGGGGTGGATAAAATGGATCGCACCGGCGTGGGAACACGATCGGTTTTCGGACGGCAGATGCGTTTTGATCTCAATGCGGGATTTCCCATCGTAACCACTAAAAAAGTACATATGAAAAGTATTATTCATGAGCTTTTATGGTTTTTGAAAGGGGATACAAACGTTAAATATCTGCAGGAAAACGGTGTGCGGATTTGGAATGAATGGGCTGATGAAAACGGTGAGTTAGGACCGGTCTATGGCTCGCAGTGGCGCAATTGGAACGGCGAGGGGATTGATCAAATTGCCGAAGTGATTGAAAAGCTGAAAAATAAACCTAATGACCGGCGCATGATTGTTTCAGCGTGGAATGTCGGAAAAATAGAGCAGATGCATTTGCCGCCGTGCCATATGATGTTTCAATTTTATGTGGCGAATAATAAGCTGAGCTGCATGCTTTATCAGCGCAGTTGCGATATGTTTTTGGGTGTGCCGTTCAATATTGCTTCATATGCTCTTTTGACCATGATGATTGCGCAGGTTTGTCATTTGGAACTCGGTGAGTTTATTCATACACTGGGCGATACGCATATTTATCACAATCACTTTGAACAGGTCAAAGAACAGCTTTCGCACACGCCGTATCCGTTGCCGCAGATGAAAATAAATCCGCAGGTGCAAAATATTAATGACTTCCGCTATGAAGATTTTGAGCTGGTGAATTATCAAAGCTACGACACGATTAAAGCTAAAGTGGCCGTGTAGCTACTTTTGTTTGACCGGAAGATAGACGGTAAAAGTCGTTCCGTTGTATGAAGTCGAAGTGACGGTCAGATTGCCGCGGTGATGCAAAATGATTTGTTTGGCAATGGATAAGCCGAGACCGGTACCTTTAATTTTCATATCCTTATGAACTTGCATGCGGTAAAATTTTTCCGTTAAGCGCGCCAGATCTGCTTTATCTATTTTAGGGCCTTTGTTGTTGACGGCGATGCTGACGGCCTTGCCGGCGGCGATATTTTGCCCCGGTGCCGACGGAATTTGCGCCACGTTTTTGATTTCGATCGAAACTTCAGAGTTGGCTTGAGCATATTTAATCGCATTGTCAATAATGTTTTGCACAATTTGGTGAATTTGCTGATTGTCACCGATGATTTTAGGAATCTTTTTATCTTCTCTGACCGTTAAGTCAAGTGAACGGTTAAAAGCCTTAATTTTCAAAGCTTGGACAACATCATCTATGACCTCCGTTATATCCACCTTTTCTTTCAGTTCTTTGTCGCGATTCATTTCAAGACGGGATAATGACAATAGATCTTCGATTAACGCCGACATATATTCCGTCTGTTCTTTCATGATGCCTAAAAAAGTGTCGCGGGCATCGGCGTCATCGCGGGCGGTTGTTTGCAATGTTTCGATAAAGCCCGAAATAACTGAAAGCGGTGTTTTCAATTCGTGGCTGGCATTGGCGACGAAATCCGATTGCATTTTTTCAAGGCTTAAAGCCTTGCTGATATCATTCAATGAAACAACGGCAGTTGTTCGGCCTTGGGTTTCCCACGGCAGTCTGGTGATGTGTGCATAAATCGGGCGGTTATTATATTCGCTGGCGTGAAAAATCAAACTTTCTGAGCGGCTTTTTCCTTTTAAGACTTTCGTCACCGAGGCAATGAAAATGTTTGTGGAAAAATAACTGTCGAGGTTATGCGATAAAATATCATTACCCAAAAAGTTGCGTGCAGCCTGATTGCAATTGGTGATGTTGCCCTGACTGTCTAAAGTTAAAATAGGATCGGGAAGCGTATCTAAAACGGCGGCGTCGGACATTGTTTGAATTTTTAAGCTGTCTGTTTGAGATTTCCAAAATTTATGAATTGAATTGATTGCGTTTGCCAGTTCGCGGGCGTCTTTTTCAGACAGATTCATCGTTTGCGGATCAGGTGTTTGTTCATTGGCCAAAGAATAAGTATATTTGCGTAAAGATTGCAATTCATAACTGATCGGAAAAAGTGAAAACATATTAAACAAAATGATAATTGCGTAACATAAAAGACTGATCGCCGGCGAAAGTAAATTAAGACTGATCAGCGTTAAAAACAAAACCGCTGATGGTAATGATAAAATCAAAACGCGCTTTGTAAATTGTGAATCTCTTTCAAAATGGAGTAAGCTTTTTATTTGATGATGCATGTGTTTATTCCGTCGATAAAATCAATAAAATTCTGGACTAACTTGTTTTATATTGTAATATGGAATAGGTTTAAATAGGTTTAACTAATGGAAAAAGAAGAAAAAAAATATTCTGCCGGTGTCATACAATATTTGCAGATTAAAGAA
Organism: Alphaproteobacteria bacterium; assembly: GCA_017475935.1. Lineage (GTDB taxonomy): Bacteria > Pseudomonadota > Alphaproteobacteria > RF32 > CAG-239 > RUG410. The sequence goes on along the minus strand of JAFVEP010000073.1, from coordinate 12,076 downwards.
CAACATAAAGATTATCTGCTTTTTTATCGGGTGGGTGATTTTTATGAGCTGTTTTTTGATGATGCTATTTTGGTTTCGCGAGAACTCGGATTAGCCCTGACATACAAGGATAAAGCGCATGATGTTCCGATGTGCGGCGTACCTTATCATGCCTATGAAACGCATATGGCGCGATTGATTAGAAACGGGCATAAAGTAGCTATTTGTGAACAGATGGAAACACCGGAAGAGGCAAAGCAAAGAGGCGGATCGGGTACATTGGTTCACCGTGAGGTGATCAGACTGGCAACCTCAGGTACGCTGACGGAAGAAATCTTGCTGGATCAACGACGCAATAATTATTTGCTATGTGCTGCCAAAAGCGGTAATTCGCTGGGTGTTTCGTGGCTGGATCTGTCGACAGGTGAATTCTATACTCAAGACATTTCGGCAGAGCCTAAAATGCTGGCGGCAGAATTTTGCAGTGTGCTGACACGCTTGCAGCCGGAAGAAATTGTCCTGCCGGATTCGGCTCTGCAAAATAAGGATCTGTTTCAAATGCTGCATGAAATGCGCGATAAGCTGACTCCTTTGCCGGTTGCACGCTTTCATCCTAAAAATGCAGAAAAAAGAATTCAAGAATTTTTTGAAGTGAAAGAAATTGATTCTTTCGGTCACTTCAGTAAAGCCGAAGTTATGGCGATGGGCGTTCTTTTAGACTATCTGGAGATGACGCAAAAAAAGAAAGTTTCGTTTTTGCACCGCCCGATCAAAGTGATGACGGAAGATTTTATGTCCATTGATTATACGACCAGAGCCAGCTTAGATTTGGTGACGGCTAAAACCAAAAGTTTGCTTTCGGTCATTGATGAAACACTTACCGGAGCCGGAGCCAGAATGTTGGCGACGCATATTTCCGCACCGCTGGTCAATGTTCAAAAAATCAATGAACGGCTGGATGTGGTTGAATTTTTCGCTAAACATGGTGATGGACGTGAAAATCTGCGCAAAAAACTAAAAGAATGCGCGGATGTGGAACGATGCTTATCCAGACTGTCGCTCAATGGCGGTGAACCGAAAGATTTGGCGACGATTCTGTTTTTTCTAGCGATGCTTCCGTCAATACGCACAATTGTTTCGACCTATAAAAAAACTTCGGTCATAGATGAATTGCCGGCATCGCTTGTTGCTATTTTGAACGATTTGGGGAACTATTATACCCTGATTAATGAGTTAGATGCGGCGCTTGATATTTCAGACAGTATGCCGAAACATAATGAAGGCGGGTTTATTAAAAACGGTTACAGTCCGGAATTGGATACGGCACGAAGCCTGCGTGATCAGAGCCATTCATATGTCAGCGTATTGCAAGAAAAATATGCGCGTTTGCTGAATATTGACAGCTTGAAAATAAAATATAACAATGTGATCGGCTATTTTATAGAAGTTCAAAGCAAATATGCTACCCAAGTTATGAAAAATCCGGATTTTATTCATCGCCAATCGGTTTTGAGTGCAACACGCTTCATTACGGTTGAACTGACCGAATTGGAAAATAAAATCCGTACCGCTTCCGAAAAAGCATTGGCGCTGGAACTTGAAATATATCGCCGTTTGGTCAGAGATGTTTTGATTGAAGCCGAAGATATAACCAAAAGTTCACAGGCTGTCGCTGCGCTCGATGTCGGCGCCGCGCTTGCGCATTTGGCCGTGGAAAATAATTACTGCCGGCCGGTGCTGGATGAAAGTCTGAGCTTTGAAGTGGTTAACGGCAGACATCCGATCGTTGAGCATGCCATGAAACATTCTGACGGGGAAAATTTTGTCGGCAATACTTGCGTGCTTAACGTAGAAAATGATCGATTGTGGTTGATTACCGGTCCGAATATGGCCGGAAAATCGACATTTTTGCGTCAAAATGCGATTATTGCCATCATGGCGCAAATGGGATCTTTTGTGCCGGCGGCCAGCGCGCATATCGGTGTGATCAATAAGATTTTTTCGCGTGTCGGTGCTTCTGATGATTTGTCGCGCGGTCGTTCGACGTTTATGGTTGAGATGATTGAGACGGCTTCTATTTTAAATCAGGCCGATGAGCGATCCTTTGTGATTTTGGATGAAATCGGTCGCGGAACAGCCACATTCGATGGTTTGTCGATCGCTTGGTCGGTTGTCGAATATTTGCATAATGTTAACAAGTGTCGGGCTTTGTTTGCAACGCATTATCATGAGCTTGTTACCTTAAAAGATGAGCTGACAGCACTTTCCTTGCACTGCATGAAAACTAAAGAATTTAACGATCAGGTTGTTTTTATGCATGAAATTATAGACGGCTCGGCGGATCGCTCGTACGGTATTCATGTGGCGGAAATGGCCGGATTGCCGAAATCTGTCGTTAAGCGCGCTTCGCATATTTTAAAAGAATTGGAAAACGGTAGCCGTAGCAATGCCGCCAAAATACAGCTTTCAGTCGATGCCTTGCCTTTGTTCAGTCATGTTCAGGAAAGCAGTCGGAAATCGCCGGTGGAAGAAGCCTTGGATAATATTCATCCGGACGATATGACAGCGCGAGACGCTTTGCAAAAACTTTATGAATTAAAAGAGTTGGTTCAAAAGGAATAAAAAATGGAAAATAAAGAGTTTTTTGATTATTACGCTAAATTTGTTGATTCCGTGACGTCGGAAACTTCGCAGAAAGACGATCTTTTTGCGGCCAGAATGGCTGAACTTTCTGCTAAACTCGAGGGAAAATATGCGCGCTTGGATAATGCGGTTGCAGGCTTGTCCGGTGAAAGCGGGGAAATTGCCGATCTATGGAAAAAAATCAAATTTCATCAGTTGGCATATGATGAAGAGATAAAAGATAAGCTCATTAAAGAGCTTGGTGATGTATGCTGGTATTTATGTTTAGCGGCTAATGCCTTAAATGTTCCGCTTAATGAAATTATCGAGAAAAATATCCGAAAACTGCATGAACGGCATCCGCACGGATTTTCTCCGGCCTATATGCAGCAGAAAAAAGGATAGTATATGAAAAAAATTGTCGGAGTTTTGTTGCCGCTGCCGTTTGATAAGCCTTTTGACTATCAAACCGATCAGAGTGTTGATGTAGGGCAGATTGTTGAAGTCCCTTTCGGTGCCGGTTTACAGATCGGTGTGGTTTACACACTTGAGGCGACATCCGGCTTGGCGGCAGATAAAATTAAGCCGATCAAAAAAATCTATGACTTTCCGCCGCTGAGTGAAAGCTTGCTGCGTTTTGCCAAATGGGTGGCCGATTATAATATGGCTCCTTTGGGGATGGTTCTGAAGATGATTATCAGTGTTCGTGCTGTGTTTGAGCCGTCTCCTATGACGATTTTATATGCGCTGTCCGGCAAAACATTAGCTGAAGCGCAGTTGAAAAATTCAGATGCACGCTGGCGTGTGATGGATCTGCTTAAACATGCACCTTACACAAGACAGGAAATCGCCGCCGGTGCAAATGTCAGTCAAAGTGTGATTAAAACCCTGATTGATGCACAGATTCTGCAACCGATATATATGGAAAATAAACGTGAGTTTTTAGATCCGATCGGTGATTTTACCAAGGTTGAGTTAACGGCAGAACAACAACAGGCCGCAGATCTGTTGTGTCAGAAAATAAACAGCGGCTTTTCTGTTACGCTGCTGGACGGCGTGACCGGTTCCGGTAAAACGGAAGTTTATTTTGAAGCCGTGGCGCAAACTTTACAGACACAGAAACAGGTCCTGATTTTGGTTCCTGAAATATCGTTAACGGCGCAATGGCTGGATCGTTTTCAAAAGCGCTTCGGGGTGCGGCCGGCGGTGTGGCATTCGGGATTGGGGCTGAAAGAGCGTGTTGACACATGGAAAGCCGTGATCGAAGGGCGGGTGAAAGTGGTGATCGGAGCTCGATCGGCTCTGTTTTTACCTTATACTCAACTGGGACTGATTGTAATTGACGAAAGTCACGATCATTCGTTTAAGCAAGAAGATTTTGTAAATTATCAGGGACGCGATATGGCGATTGTGCGTGCACATATCGAGCATTTTCCGGTGATCTTATCTACCGCGACTCCGGATTTGGAAACTCTGGTAAATGTGGAAGAACATAAATACGAATATGTTCAGCTGAAAAATCGATTCGCTCATGCATCATTGCCGGAAATTAAAGTTGTTGATTTGAAAAAAGATAAACCGCAGAAAGGAAATTGGGGTGTTTCTTGGCTTTCACCGAGTTTGGTGCATGCTTTGGATGATAATTTTAAACGCGGGGAGCAATCCGTATTGTTTCTCAATCGGCGTGGGTATGCACCGCTGCTGATTTGCCGCGATTGCGGACATCGTATTGAATGCCCGAGTTGCAGTGCGTGGCTGACAGAACATAAAAATGCCCAGAAAATGATGTGTCATCATTGCGGTTATACAGATGATATTCCGCAAGTTTGTCCGCATTGCGGATCATCGGAAGGTTTGACGGCATGCGGTCCGGGAGTGGAACGTATTGCGGAAGAAGTTCATGCGCGTTTTCCGCTGGCCAAAGTGGAGATATTATCAAGCGATAATGCCGGATCATTTAAGGCTATATCGCAAATTGTGGAAAAAATGGAACGGCGCGAGATTGATATTTTGGTCGGAACGCAGATTATTGCCAAAGGCCATCATTTTCCTAACCTGACTTTGGTCGGTATAGTCGATGCGGACTTGGGGTTGATGAGTGCCGATTTGCGTGCAGCTGAGCAAACATATCAGCTATTGGCGCAAGTTGCCGGTCGTGCCGGCCGCGGAGAAAAAAAAGGTGTGGTTTATATTCAAACGGTATATCCGGAAAATAAAGTTTTGCAGGCGCTTATTAATAATGATCGAGACAGTTATATCAATTTTGAAAAAAATACGCGAAAATTGCTCAGTTATCCGCCATATGGTAAATTAGCCTCGATTATTGTTTCTTCAAGCGATCAAAAGGCTGCGGATCGAATCGCCCGCGCCTTAGGGAAGTGTGCGCCGAATCGCGAGGGAGTGTCTGTCCTCGGGCCAGCTTGTGCGCCGCTGTTCTTATTGCGCAATCAATACCGATTTCGTTTGCTTTTAAAAACAGAAAAAAATGTAGCGATTCAAAATTTGTTGAAAAAATGGATAAATATGATCAAAATACCCGCAAATGTGCGGGTTGAAATTGATATTAATCCGTATTCGTTTATGTAAATCAGTGCAGACCGACAAGGATCATTGCCGCCAAAACAAATCCGGTTAGAAGCGACAGCCAATCGGAGCATAAAACAACGTTATTGTTGCCCACAACGCTGACAGAACAGCTTTTCGGAGGTTGAATTTTTTTAGCGTAAAGCAGATGATCAGAATTTTCTGCCTGATTATCATTTACCGGTGAACTTCTTGAGAGAATCTCTCGGATTTGCGCGTCAATATCCATAAGATGGCGACCTTATCGAGAATTAGTTTACTTTCTTTAATTCTTCATATATATCAATATAGTCTTTGACTTTTTCCGCTGCCGTTTCCATTGTTTCATTGCAGATTTTGGCATAAAGCAAGCGAATTAATTCAGCTTTGTCATGCGGTGATAATTTTGCTTGACGCGAATCGAGCCAATTTTCTACACATTCAATGACTAAACTTAAGCTTTCGGGGTTAATTACGCCGGCACCGTTGACCGGAGCCAATAACGGAAGATCAGTCAATTCTTGTTCATCTACACGCAGAATTTGCGCAAGTTTACGGCGCTCAATCTCTCCGAGGCGTCGCGGGGAGCCGTTTTTAACAAATTGCTGTATATATGCAATATTTTTACCGATAGCCAAAGATACGCCGGCAAAATTCAGGCCGCGCTCATTAATAAGACGGGCGATTTTTTTTCTGATTTCTTCTGTACTTTCCATAACTTACCTCCACAAGCCATTATATGATACAAATCTTACATTGTAAAACGATATTTTTCATATTTACAAAATCGTATATATCTTATATAAAAATATTGGAGGATAAGAAAATGAAAATAAAGAAAAGTAAAAAAAATGAACTTAAGAATGCGCTTCAAAGCGAAAGATTGCAGCGAAGAGGCTATGATATCAATGATGAAGGAATCTTGGTTAAAAAAACTGTTCTGACGAAATATTATGAAAAGGGATACCTGAATATGATCCCCAGTATTTATAGTCCTGAAGACCGCAAAAAGGTCGGAGAATATTTGGCGCTCGATTATTATTTGGGAATAAATGAGTCGGTCAAAGCGCGGCAATTGGAAAAGGTCTGCGGCGGTTTTCAATTCTTGGATGGACAGGAAAGTGCGCTGTTTCATAAGCAGCGTTATTTAGATGCGATTAAATGCATACCGGAAGAATTTTGGCCTTCCGTTCGTCAGGTTTGTATTGAAGATAAGGAGTTGACCGGCGATTTTTTGGTGCCGTCGGCAAAACTTATCCACAAGAGTAATATCTATCATAAGAAAATGCTTCTAAACCTAGGGCTGGAAAGGCTAATCGGCTTTTATTTGAAAAAAAATAAAAAAAGTTCTTGACATTAGGTCACCTATGTGGTAGGAAAATTATTAGTTTGAGAAAGTGTAATAATAATTTAACGAGTTTTAGAAGAGATCAGATATCGCTGATCTCTTCTTTTTTTAAGGAAAAAATACAATGTTAAAAGCAATTTCTGATAGAATTATTGTTTCTTTATGCGAATCGGCACAATCATCACTTATCATAACGGATGATAAGGCATATTGCCACGAAGGTATCGTACGAAGTGTCGGACCTTTGGTGAACTCCGTTAAAATCGGAGATCGCATCGTTTTTCATGTTTTTGATGAATTGCCGCTGCCGCAGGATAAATTGGCGGTTATACGCGAGAAAAGCCTGCTGGGTATTTATACCGACTAGTTTTGTGAAAATTTTGACAGCCCGATTCGTCGGGCTTTTTTTATGGAGAAAATAATGTCTGATAAACAATTAAGCCGCAAGCAATTGCGTGATAAATGGGAGCAAAAAATTCAAGCTTCCGAAAAAAAATATGCGGATTATTATGATCTGGTCAATACGATCAGATCTTATTATCGCAACGAAAACAGCCGAAATAAGCAAAATATATTTTGGTCGTCCGTGGAAACACTGAAACCGTTTCTGTATTTCAAACAACCGGAACCTTTTATTGTTCGGCAAAACAAAACCCCGAACAAGGTTGAAACTATGGCTTGTAAAATTTTGGAACGGGCTTTGGTTTGGGATATGAAACAATTTGATTTTGACAGCGTGATTAAATATGCGCGGAATGATTTTTTGCTCTCCGGAATGGGAATTTTGTGGGAACAATATCGTCCTTCTTTCCGTCAAGTGGGTGATGCTTTTATTAAGGATAAAGAGCAGGTGGATACCGTCTACGTCAGTCCGACGATGTTTTTGACCGATACCGAAAAGGTCAACGTGTGGGAAGATGTGGAGTGGATTGCGCGTAAAACGTTTATGAATATAGACGAGATAAATTCTTGTTTTTTACCGGAAGTGACGCGTTATTTGTATGAAGCGTACAGCGATGATAAGATTTTTACGGTTTACGAAATTTGGGATAAGCCGACAAAAAGCGTTTATTACTTGAGTCCGGAATTTCCGCATGATTTTCTACAGGTTAATGCCGATGCTTTGAAAGTCGGCGGATTTTTCCCTTGTCCTAAGCCGATTATGGCAACACTGACCAATGATGGAGTTATTCCGGTGCCGGATTACGTGGAAATCAAAAGTTTGCTTGAGGAACTTGACGGCGTTAATAATCGCATGCGTTTAACCATGCAGGCGCTGAAAGTTTCCGGCTGTTATGATAACAGTTTTCCGGAATTGGCCAACATTTTGGATAAGGATGTTACGCTGATTTCCGTCAGCGATTTTGATAAGCTTAAAGATGCGGGCGGAATTAGAGGTATCATAGATTTTGCTCCGATTGAACAGTATGTCGGTGCGCTTCAGGTTTTGGCGCAGCGCCGTCAGGTTTTGATCGACGCCATTTATGAAGTGACCGGTGTGTCCGATATTATGCGCGGCACATCTGATGCCAAAGATACGGCAACGGCCGTTAATGAAAAAACACATTTCGGCACATTGCGCAATCAAGATCGCCAGAATGATATGCAAAGATTTTTGAAGGATCTGCTGCGCATTAAAGCGGAAATTATTTGTGAACATTTTGCTCCTGAATTTCTTTTGTCTTTTTTGAATGTTGCCGAACGTGAAGATATGGAAACAGCCACCGCTGCCGTTAAACTCTTGAAGACGGAAAAATTGCGCAAAATGGCTATCGATCTTGAGACTGACGGCTGTTACGATCAGGACAAAGAAGAAGATAAAATACTCAAAACATTAAAGTACATTAATGAAATGTTGCTGAGATCTTTTGAGATTGTCTCCCGTCAGCCGGCGTTGTTGCCGCTTTATCGGCAGATGATCGAAACTGCGGTGGCTACCATGCCGAATGCGCGTCAGTTTGATGCGGTTATGGATCGAGCATTCAATAAAATTGAAGATGAATTTAATCAGCCTGATGTTGAGGACAATGAACCGAAAGAAACAATTATAGATTTGGAAAAACAGAAAAATCTTCAAAACTTCCTGATTAAAAAAGAACAAAATGATCTGAAACGCGAAGAGCTGAATTTGAAGAAAATAACAGAACTTCAGAACTTACAAAAATAAAATTGGTTTAACAATACGTGCGTGATGCACGTTTTTTTATGGAGAAAAATAATGCCTTTTGATAGTGAAGGAAATTTTACCAGAATTCATAACTGGGAAGATGATCGCTTGAATGATATTGATATTGCCAGCGATCGACATGATGAAGAAGATGATAACTTTGCCGAAGCCTTGAGCTCGTGCATGCTTCGGGACGGAAGATGTACAATGAGCGGCAATCTGGATATGGGTAATTATCAAATTAAAAATGTGTCGGCGGGTACGGCAAACAGTGATGCCGTCAACAAATCACAACTCAATACCGTTGACGGTAATGCCGTTCATAAAACCGGAAATGAAACGATTTCCGGTAACAAAACTTTCAGCGGTTCGACCGTTTTGACAAGCGCAATGACAACGACACTGAATGCGACGACCGCAACCGTTTCCGGAACGCTGAATATTCCGGGCGGACGGATCTGGATTGCGTAGAAAAACGGAGGAAGCCAATGAGTGTTATTTCACATTTTCATATCATGAAAAACGGTGTGGAAGAGCTGGCGAATATTTATTCTTCGGTCAATGAGTGTCCGGAACCTAATTTGAAAGTCTGGGTGAACAATACGATCGGCTATATAAAATTGGGTGATGTGAATGACTATTATGCCACAAAATGCCGTATTCATCGTGATAACGATAATAAGGATTATGCCGTTTTGAGTCAGCACCGCGTTCGTGACTTTCCGAATGAGTGGGGTGCTTTTAAGTATTTGAATGCGATGACCGGAATAGATGAAAATTCTGACATGGTCTACGTGTGGAGTATGCATTTTGAAAATGCAACGTGTCCGATCGTTATTCAAGGAAATACCATCACATATGACGCTGATAATCATATTACGGATACGTCAGCTGATTGGAACAGCTTTTGTTACAGCCTGCCGGATGGAAAATGGCTGAACTGCCACGCGACGAACGATGATAGTATGATGACGTGGTGTATCAGAAATCCAAGCGATGCGTCCAAATGGCATGCGATTAATGCCATATCTTATACAACAGCAACAATAAAGCATTGGAACCGCGGCCGTAATGTGGTTGAAGCAGATGATTACTTTACCTATGGCGTATCAGGTGATCAACTGACCATATATCGGGCCGGTCAGGTTTTTAAAACATATACGATTTAAGGAGTAAAAATGAGTGGAGCAATAAACGGAAATGCAATTATTGTCCGTCAGGGCGATAGTTTTAAAATAGATTTATGTGTGCAAAAGTGCGGCCGTCCGGTGGATTTATCCGGCGCAGCACTTTTAATGCAGGTCAGAGATAAACAAACACAAAGACTGATGTTCGCAGTAGAAGGAACACCGGTCGATCGGGTGAATGGGAAAATAGCCCTGCTGATTACGGCAGATAAAACGAATATTCCGGTAGGTGATTACAGTACGGATATTCAGCTGACGACAAGCGACGGATCAGTCAATACGATCTTTCCGGCCAATGTGAATCAAATCGGCGTCTTTCGCATAACAGAACAAGTAACACAAGAGACCTGATCGGTCTCTTTTTTTTATGGGGAAATAAATATGAAATGTAAAATAAAATCAGAGCAGTATGATGTGACGATACAAGAAGCACATCTTGATGTTCAGATCGGAGATGCGGCGCAAATGGAGGTTAATCAAGCCGTCAGCTATATTCAGTCGGGAGAAAAAGAAATCACAGATTATGTTGAAAACGTAAGCAAATCGGCTCTTGATTTGCACGCGCAGCAGACAGCAGAACAAATAGTTACGGAACAGGTGCAGCCGCTTGTCAGCGATGTGACCATAAATGCGGCTCATGCGCAAAGCGATGCCCAAGCGGCGGCACAAAGCGCGCATGATGCGGCAGATTATGCAGAACATGCGCGTTTTGGAATGTATGAACGCACATTTGCCGCAAGTGATTGGCAGCAGAAAGACGGAAAATACGTCATTACGTATGATGATGCGCGGATTATTTCTGCGGTGTATCGCAATCATCAGTTGGTGACGAATGTGGATATCGTTTCAGGTAATAACGGCGTGAGCATTATTTCGGATTCGGCATTTGCAGGCTTTTGTCTCGTGGTTAATCGGGTTGAACAAAGCGAATGGATTGACATTGAAACTTTACTTGAAAGCAAGCAGGACGTTATTTCTGATCTTGATCAAATACGAGCAGGATCTGCGCTTGCCGGCACTGCCTTACAGCCGAATGATAACATATCGGAGCTTAATAATGATGCCGGATATGTTAAAAATACAGACTATGCAACAACTACTGTTGGCGGAGTTGTTAAAGTATTAAGCACTTATGGAACAGAAATTAATAACGGGGTTGTTACTACCTTTAAAGCTTCTAATTCAGATATTGATGCAAAAACACACCAATATAGGGTTATTGTTCCTTATAATCTTGATTATGCGGTTAAAACAGGCGTAACGACAAACACAATCACCTTAACATCAACCGAACAAAAAGCCGCGCAAGACTGGCTTGGCGTGACGGATCTTGTCGGTGATGTGGAAACTTTATTGAGCCAAGTGTAGGAGAAGAAAATGAGTATTGCAAGTGAAATCACAAGAATAAACGGTAATATTGCTTCTGCCTACACAGCGGCAAGCAATAAAGGCGCAACACTGCCGGCAACGCAAAACAGCGCAAATTTGGCAACGTGTATCGCAAGTATTTCTGGCGGAGGTGTGGGAAGTGTTATTACAGCAGACAACACAACGGGATCAGCAATTTCTGCCGGAGATAAGGTGTGGATTACACCGAATGGTGCAGGATATGATATTGTAACATTTCAAAATATTGTTAACACCATGTATACAAGAGATTTTACTGCGGTTGGGAATATTTCGGTTAACTATACGACAGGTATTGCCAGTAACTTTAGCACAAGTAATTATATTAACGTCGATAAAGCTTTAGGCCCAAGTTATTTCGAGTTTATAATAAATGTCTGTCCGGCAGCGACAGAGCGGGCCTCAAATTATTATAACAATATTCTCATAGAAACTGATCAAGGTAATGTTATATTTTTTACCGGTCAAAATCATCGTTTGGCAATTCACGATGGGAGATGGGTTGAAAGTTCAACAGAAGTGCCGTTAGATAAATGGGGATGGGTATATTTTTGGTGTGAAACATCAAGTACATATCCTAATGGAAAGACGGTTAGTAAATATTTAGCAGATCCTCAAAATATATATACTCTTGATAATCTTCCTTCATTGTCAACATGGACATCTATGTTTGATGCAGATTGGTCGATATTTAATAACAATAAATTTCAAATTGGTGGTTATACTCAACATTATTATGGATTATTAAACCTTAAAAATACAATTGTTAGAGATGGACAAGGTAATGTTCTTTGGCAACCTTAT
>JAFVEP010000072.1 GCA_017475935.1 Alphaproteobacteria bacterium | reverse complement strand
TCAAAATTGATTAGCTCGCTGTTCTTTTCAAGCCAGGAGATAACGTCTTCAATTTTGTATGTAACATTGCGCCCGATTTTGTAACTGGGAATTCCTGCTCCTTGAGAATCCAATTGCGCCAGGGTATGCGGATTCAGAATGCCGCCGGTAATCCTTTCTATATCTTTTCTGTGCACTATTCCGTTGGGACAATATTTTCTCAATTCATCGAATATGCTCATTTTTTCCGCCTTTCTTTAATCCAATTGATCACGTCTTCCTTCAAATATGCGATTTTACCTTTTAAACGGATGCGCCGTTTTATGCCTTTACCCGCACCGTCGTATGTATTCATGGTTCGAGGCTTATATTTTCCATTGGTAAACTGATCTATTAGGTTTCTTGATACAAATGGAGATGGCCAATTATCAGACAGCTGTTCTAAATCTTTAATCATCGTTTATCTCTCAAAAAAAATTACAAAAAACACAAAAACTGCAACAAAAAAGTAAGAATAAAGAAGGAATGCTAGCCATAATCAAGAAACTTGAAAAACAACCATTAGTTGATTTTTGAATTTCGTATGTTTATAAATTGCGCAAAATATAAACATCGTGAATATCTCTCTTAAATTCCGCTCATATTTCAACCTTTTAGAGGACAATCTTTGTAAATTGCGCAATTTATAAAGATCGAAGCAATTTTGATTGTTTTTCAATGAATTACACCATATTGTTTGAAAATTGCGCAATTTATAAGCTTTTTTCAGAAAAACTTTAAAAAACAAAGGTGGCAATTTGCCTATACAAGATGGAAATGGGGAATATGGGGAATGAAAATGCCAAAAAGTGGGAAGGAAAATTTGTTGTATTTTTAGGGCATAAAAAGGGTCATTCCCCTTATTCCCCTCATTCCCCCTCCAAAATAATAGGTTATGATTTTTTTTATTGCGTAATCTATTTATATAAACTTCTAATTGAAAACCGCATGCATAAATATATATTATATATTTATTATTTATATTATATAGATTACACTCCTCCGATAAGGAAGATAGCAGAGAATCTATTTCAAGTCTATACATTAATCGTCTCCTTCAAAAATTTTATGATTAATTACGTACATACGAACTGTTTTACCTCTGATCCATACATTTTTATCGAATCTGCTATGATCTGAATCCGTTTCCAAAATTCCGAGATCCCGAAGCAAATTTTTCACCTGTTTTAGGTCCAGGCCACGGGCTATAACTTCCTCGAAATAGCTCTTAAAGACATAAAACACGACACCTCCACGCAAGTAAGTGCGATAACCTGCACGTTCATATGGGATTCGTTCGGTTGTCGGAATATCGTCTGAGAGCTGTTGGAACCGTGTATCTCCGTATTTTTCGAAGAAGAGCCGAATTTGCGTCAGAGCCTGTTTATCTTCTTGGCTGCCTGTTCCATCTCTTGATTCCAGCCAAGATGAGAAGCACTTCATGATGGTCGCCATGATATCGACGCCGTTCCAGGCTGTTATGCCGTATTTTGTTGCGAGGATCCCGCCGATTCCGCAAGTGGCGAATGTTTTGAAAGCACGGATATCTTGTCCCGTAGCACGAAGCGGCAAGAATTCTTTCTTGGCTCGCTCCATTTCATGCTTGTAAAAGCTCCGTACATCATCGTAATCACTGATAATTGCCCGTATAAAAGCCGGGAAAGCGGTTCCATGGTACATTTGCGCCGCTGTCTTGAGGTGTATTGCAAAATCGGCGGAAGTTGGAAAGCCATGTATATCTTCAAACAAACCAAATGAACTATTATCGGGGATTGCAGGGATTGAGAGAATACGCAGCAGCTGTCCTGCCTTTGGATTTCTTCCAGTGGCTTTGATTATATCACCCAGCTGTTCTTCGCCCGTCGATACGCCACCGAGCGTCCAGCGCATTACACGGCGCGCCAGTCCTTGCGTTGTCGCTCTCGTTTTCCCTGATCCATTGACCAGCATATAAGCCATTGCGCCGATTTTGTACGGATCGCATTCGGATATTTCGTCTAGGAAGAGGCAGAGGTCGTTGTGTGCCATTGCGATGCCCTCAAGTCCGTTGTCAGTCATGCGCCAGGTTCGTGTGTAGCTGTGGTCTCCGAAAACAGAAGCTGCAACATCAAGCATCGTGGTTTTTCCCTGTGAACTGCGTCCGTAAAAGTGCAGGAAAAAGTTGTCGGCGGCGCACGGAGTCAAAATCATGCTGGCGAAAGCGGCGGACATTGCAAGCATTAGACGTGAGTTGTTGATACAGAGGCGAGAAATATTGCATTGCCAGTCTAATAACGAACCTGTGGATGATAATTTTGCCGGCTCTGCCGCAGGAATATGACAGATTTCACAAGAATTGTTACCATATATATCAGTGGCTGTTAAAAATATGCCTTTGTGCCATCCACTGCGCAAAGTATACGTAATTAACTTCTTCGGATTTGAGGCATTAAGGTACTCATTAAGCTTGCGTTTCGCTTTGGCTCCCGTGTCGATATCAAGGCCGTATTTGTATAAAACATCGTGGATTTTGGAACCGTCTTTCGAAAGCCACGCATCGAATATTTTTACCTGTTTTACGATACCATTACGGTCTTTGAATTCGACCAAGCGGCCTGCGTTTTCGTCTTCTAATTCGGACGTCAAGGCAATTATTTTTAGGGGCGCACAAATTTTTGCGAATTCTTTTTTGGCTTCATCGAAATACATTAATGCCGTGTCGGTAACACAAAAGCCTGGGATTGATTCTGATGTTTCAGTCTCTTGTGTTCCTGATTGCTTTGAGTCGTTGCCTTCGTTTGGTTGTTTGGCGCTTTTTGGTTCCGCAAGTTGGCGTTTGACTTCATCTGCGCCCTCAAGAATCAAGAGGTCATTAAAGTCGGTCGGTTTGCTCGTTGTATCCTTAAATTTCGGATAAACAACGCTCGCATTGAAGTATTGTGCCGCATTTTGAGCCTTTGTGAGACCTGTGTTCGTTGGGCCGTAAGCATCGTTGTCGGCGCAAATCACTATTTTACATTTTTGGTTATTTTGCCGGATTTCTAAAGTAGCAGGATAAATGTTCCCGGCATCGAAGGCAACAATTGTTGGAACTCCAGTACATTCATAGATTGTCGCCGCTGTTGCATATCCTTCGCAGACATACAAAAGTGGTGCGTCTTTTGCGTCTCCGATAACGTAAAAACATCCGTGTTTGCGCCCACCTGAACGAAAATGCTTACTCCCATCAGGCGCAATGTATTGAAACGACCATATTTTCCCGGACAAATCCATAAGCGGGATTACGAGTTTGTCCATGTATAACTTGAGACCGTAACTTTTAACCTGTTTGCGCTGTAAATACGGATGCTCTGTAATAGGCTTCATGTTCTGCCAGAATTTTGTACAACTTTGGGCAATTCGCTCGTGCGCTTCGTCCTGTGATGCGAATAATTTCCTTCTGGCTTCCTCGATTAAAGCGTAACGATTGCCGTTTGCGTCCTTTTCGAAGACTGTTTTTCCTGAGTCTGACTCCTTGAAATTGCCGAAATAATAACCGCTGCCATCGCTAAGCCTGATTGCGTAGTATTCGTTGAATTTTCCCCAGCGAGTATAGTGTCCCGAAACCACTTCGCGTGGCGGTGGCGGAATTCCTGCTTCTCGGAGAGCTTCCAACAATACGTCTGACATCATTTACACCGTTTCGCAATTCTTCCAGCATTCGGAGTAAAAACCGCACATTTTGCATTTAAAAAATGATGAATCAGATGCAAGCCGTGGAAGTAATTCGTTGTTTTCGCAGGCTTTTAGAATATCGACGGCACGATCGGAATATTTTTGAGCCGTTTCGCTATCGAAATCGATTTTTTCAAAATATATTTCCGAAGTATCTTTGTTTAGTGCCGTAAAAATACAGCAATCGAAGTCCATATAAGCCATGTACAGCTGAACTTGAACATAGTAAACAAACTTCGTTGCGAATACTCCGTGTTTGCTTGTTTCTGACCAATTTTTTGCATTCATGGTTTTACATTCCCAGAGACAAGGGAGCGAATTATTTTCGAGATTAAAATCCTCTTTCATTTCGTTGGAGCACTGAAAAATTATGCCATCGATATGTCCGGCGATTTTCCCGTCAGCGGTAGAAAAACCGAATTGAGCACCCTGAACATTCTCTGTGCGTAAATCAAAACCTGCGATACGAAGCCACTGAGCGACAAGTCCTTCAAGCGTATGGCCGATATCGAAAGTACGCACTTGATTGGCGTTAATTGTCGAATCACAGTGCATATATTGCAATTGTATGCGGCGTGCGCATTCGTCACCGAGCCCTGATGCTCCGATATAGTTTCTTTTTTCTTGGTTGCGATAATTGCGGACCAGCGCATTGTCTACTATTTCATTAATGATCATGGTTATCCTCTTGCTTCTGATGTTGTGTTTGTTCTTGTTTTTTAATTTTCTTGTTGCGAAAATCAGACATGAATAGTTCATGAAATATTTGCAAATATCTTTGTTTGTGATAAGCATATTGCCTAAGTATTTCGAATCCTTGTTTATTCGTGGTCCAAGCAAATTGAGAGTGATTGGTGTTCAAAAAGAATATATCGTCGGCCAATATCTCGAAGATAACTTCGTTGTCGTGTTTAAGAGAAATCTTCAAAATATCGCATAGGTCTTCCAAAGACATTGTTGCATCAGGATTTTCCTCAAAACATTTTGCAATGCCTTCTACTTGGCTGTCGTTAATTTTTGTTATCATTTGTCACCTCATTTATTACAAACGCAAAGCAAGCTCGGCATTGATCTCATCCGGAGTCATGCCTGTTTTGGTCTCTTTTGTCTCAGAACTATCCAAAACAAATCGGCTCTTAACGACTTCCATTGCTTTCTTCAACTCAATGGAGTATTTGCGTAAACGTTCAAAACCTTCTAAGTTGGTTAATTCATAGGAAAATTCATCAAAGTAAACGAAATAATAATGTTCTCCGACAATTTGAATGGCATCCTTAAGTTTCAAATCTAAAGTTTTTGCTATGCGCTCAATGTCAACCAACGTATTTTTGTGCCCGCTTTGTAATTCCGCATATATGGCTTTCACTGAATAAAATTCATCTTCTTCATTTTCGTTTCTGTTGTCTTGGCTCATTAAAATAACTCCCTTGTAGTGTCCGCATTAAGATTCTTCAGAAAGTATTTCAGTAAGTACTGCTGCCCTTTTCCTGTAATTTTTGTTGTCTTTGAAATCGTGGTGCGTCCATCAGGATGCAGGATCACGTTTTCTTTGATTTTGAACAGTGTTAAATCCATTGCTCGTTGGGTTGGCATGTTGTATTCACTTCCCGGGCGTTTTATGAGAAAACCGTG
Source organism: Alphaproteobacteria bacterium (assembly GCA_017475935.1). GTDB lineage: Bacteria > Pseudomonadota > Alphaproteobacteria > RF32 > CAG-239 > RUG410. Next base: position 9,054 of record JAFVEP010000072.1, on the reverse strand, counting down.
CATACGGAGCAAATCGAATAATTTCTTGCGTCCGACATTAATTCCATTGGCTTTAAGAATTTTCGCAAATTCACCGATGAGCAAAGTATCATCGGAAGCTGCAACTGCATCGGCGAACAGAACCTTGTTATTGTGTTGTGTGAGTTTAGATTGTAGAACTTGGTTCTGTTCGCGTTCTTTTTTAAGGGTTGTAATGAGTGTGATCCAAGTATCGGGATCGCTCATTAGCTTTTCCATTTTTTCAGATGTTATATATGCGCCATGTTTGCGGATGCTTGGCAAAACTTCGTGTGTAACCCAGTTCATAAATTTTTTAGCTTCAGGTTTATCGGAACGCAATATGACTTTGTACAGACCTGATTCATTTATAATAGTTGTTTTTTGAGTTCCACCAAGGGTGTCACTTAGAGTTACCCCCTTTTCATCGTCATCCAAACGCTCTGCAACTTTTCTTGAATTACTCAATCCGAGAACATCGCAAACGTCTTTCAACACCCACCAAATTTCATCGTCCTTTACAACGGTGCGTACTTTTGTGTTTTCGTAATTAAAAATTTGCAGTTTATTATTGTTATTTTTCATTGTGGTTACTCCTTTGGTTGGCTTAATTGTTTAAATTCATCTGATTCGATAAAAACGACGATTTCTAAAATCGCTTTAAAACTTAACTCCCCGATTTTCTGATACGGGTGAAAGTTGTGGCTCAAAAAATTGAATAAAGCTCTTGCTTTGGAAAAGTTAATACTTTCCATTTTCGTTTCTCCTAAAAAATGTCAAAAATCTAAAGTGCGATTACAAATTTACGCCGTTTTACCAGGAAATTCCGTCGCTCATCATTTGTTGATAAATCGGATTTTCTGCGGTAATAACGGAAGCAATTCGGTTTTTGTCAGAATATTCTCCACCTGTTTCGACACCGACTTTTATGAGTACATCTAAACCATCCAAATCAGAAAAATAGGTAATTTGACGAGCTTTTTCCGCTTCAGGGCTTTTATCGTTTTTCGCTATTCCTTTGGCAGATTCAAGCAAATTTTTTATGAATCGGCGAGAAGCGGCAACCCAGACATCATTGCCTTCGATTCCAATTTTGTGATAAATCTTACGTTTAGCATATTCACCTTCAATAACGGTGAACTCGCAATCCAAGTATAAACCGCCCGTTTTTGCTTTTTTCAGATACTGATCTTTATCGGAATTGCCTGGTCTCAAATTTAATCGAGCTTTGACGATTGTTCCGGCAGGAATCAATTCCACTTCCGGCACGTTATTAAAATTAAACATTTCTTGCTCCTTTACTTTTTATCTTGGTTAATAATTTCCCTAAGTCTGCCGGTTCAAGTTGTTCCAGTTGTCCGCTTCTGTCTTTAGCAGGATATCCGGCAGGATTGAGTGTGTGACATACGAATTTACGCTCCAAATCACCTTTCTCATTTTTCATAATGATCATCGAAATAACTTCGTCGAGAATTCCGGGTAATTCGAGGGCGGTTTTTGCGCCCTCTATCGAAGGAGTCCACGAAGTGCGATTGAACTCGTCTGTTTTCGAGTCCAATAACCCAACAAAAACAACATCTTTGTCAGGAATATGTTGAAACTGATTGAGCCAATTGCTCATTTCGCCGGCTAATAAACCATAAGCGGCACGAGTGTCGGGCGTTCCTGATTTTGCAGAGAACGCTTCAGGCTGTTGCTTGCACCAAGACAAGCAAATTTTTGATGCGATCGTGATTGAATCGATGAAAATGCACTTGTATTTCGAGAAATCGCACTCTTTATATTTCGCCACTGCCGCATCAAAATGACGCTGACTGTAAACTGTTTTTGATGCAGGATTCGCACCACCGATTAAGCAAGCGATATCGCGAGCGTCTTCCCATGTGCGAACTGAAATCGAGTCGCCTTGCCAATCTTGGACTGCTAACAATCCGGCTTCAAAATCCAAACAGAGAGTTGATTCGGAAAGCGTTTTCAGCAAACTCGTTTTTCCCACGCCGTAAGATCCGAAGATAGCCATTTTTACACCTGTTTGCTGTTGTAATCGTTCAGATGCACTAATTATTTTCATCTTCTGTAGCTCCATCCTTACGCGAAATTATAATTTTGATTTTGCCGTATGCGCTTGAACGTGCCGGTTCGAGAGCCGTACGCAGAATATCACTTGTTTTGGAATAATCGCGTTCACTTATCGAATATGTTACTTTAAAAATATCTTTGCGATCTTCCGGTGGTAATTTTGCGTATAATTGCGCTAAAATTTCCTGATTCCATTGTATTTTTTTCGGTATTTGTACAGTAACGGTGTGCGCTCCTTTTTTGAGATGACAAGTGCCGAAATCATCTCCGTTTTCGTTCAATTCTTTCTTGGCTTCTTCCGTATATTTTGCAGATAACGCCATTTCGAATTTTTCGGATAATTCTTTAATCCATTTTGAAGTTTCTGATATTTTTTCAGATAAGTCGCATAAATCTGTTTCACTTAATTTCGACAGCTCTCGAATTGAAAGCGTTTCTATACACGATATATTTTTCAACTTGAACACTCCTTTCATTAATTGGTAATGGCATTAACAACTCTTTTTGATTTTCCTGTTAGTTGTTCGCTGTAAATCGAACATGTATAAAAATCAATTTTTCGTTTATCTCTCATCGCGTTTCGTTTTATTTCTTTTATTTTCTGGAATAGTGAACGATTAAGAAAAGATTTTATATGTCCTTTTTTCGGATCAAATTGTTGTAATGAAATAAGAGCAGCTAATATAAGTTGTTGTTCACAATCTTCAATATCCATTTTTGCGCCGAACCAATTGAATAAAGAAATAGCATATTTGTGAACAAGCTTTGTAATAATCGGATTTATATGTCGGTAGTTATTCATAGCTACCTCCATAATCTAAATTGTCAACCTTTAATTCGATAAGACAATTATTTTGATATGAGGGGTAGAATTTTTTGTCTCCACTCTGTCTGAATTGCTATCATCAATTAAACCCCACAACACTAAAAACAATCTATCACAAAATAAATAAATTCAAAACAAAAAATATTGGAATTTATATAAAAATATATTTATGTTATTTGTTGTTTTTCAATAAAAAATTTGTAGATAGTGATGAAAATTTGTAGCTATATATATAATGCTACAAATTTTTTCCATCAAAAACGCTTCCAAAAAACATAAAAAAAATCATAAAAAAAAGTGAACATTTGTGTTTTTTTAACGGCATATATAAATATGTATAAGATTTTAGGTTTTTTGCATGTGTAATGTATTGGCACTGGATTTAGGGACATCTACCGGATTTTGTATTTTTTCTTGTGATGAAGGCGGAAAAAACATTCATGTTATTTCAAGTGGCACGAAAAAATTCCATCAAAATGGACGGGTATCGCTGGGACGTCGATTCGTATGCTTTCGAGATTGGTTGCGTAGCATTATCAAAAAGCATGAAATTTGCAAAATTTTTTACGAGCAAGTCTTTGCTCATTCCGGAATCCAACCGGCTCATGTATATGGCGGATTCTTATATCATATGGCGGCTATATGCGATGACTTTAATATCGCGCTTCATGGAATAGGAGTTTGTAGCATAAAAAAACGTGTTAGCGGTTTCGGACACGCAAGCAAAGCGCAAATCATAAAGAAAGTTCGTGAATACGATTTCAATCCTATTGATGACAATGAAGCAGACGCAATCGCAATTATGTTGGCTGTTGCTCAACATGGAGATAAACATGAATAAAATTGCGATGAGATCATTTATAACAATATTTATTACATTGTCGGTTATCAATCTTTTTTCTATGGAAGAAGCAAATGAACAACCTCAATTAATGATACCGACAACAACCGTAACAACAAGACCCCGAGCAGGCTCAGAGGCGCCGACGACAAGCAATGTTCCTGTTTATATACCCCAACACTACGACGTAACAAGAGCTTTGCATCGTGAGGCCGCTTGCTGCTTTTGTACTGCTCGCTGGGTTTTGCAACCAATCAATGTTGTAGCTCCGCTTATTTCTACGGGATTTATTGCTGCCGGAGAATTTTTATTAGAAAAACATCCGAATACCGCTGCCGTCATGAACGGAATCGGACTCGGATTTTCAATAGCGCAGTTCATCACGAGCGTGCTATTGCTCAAGGTAAACAACAAACTCGAAGGAATTGATGAATATATCGGAAACAGACAGAGAAATGACGAAAATGCAGCATAATAGACGCAAAAATCGAAATTTCTCGAATCAATTCGCATTTTTTTCAGTAATTTTGCGAATTGGTCCGCAGATTTACCGCTAATTTTGCGAAACGCTAATCAAATTTAGCTAAATTCGTTTACTGCAGTTAACGGTTTTATGTTAATACGTTTAGTGTAAGTCAAGTATTTAATTAATATTCCTTGAGAGATAAGGGACACAGCTGTCCATTGATAGAAAGCAAAGGACAACGGTGTCCATTAACTAAGTTATCGTTTGTGTAACAAGTTTTTGAGTTCTCTGTCATTTTTTTAATTCTTAAAAAACATGAAAAAGCATAAAAACGGCATATATATAAATTAGAAGAAAAATTGTCGTAAACGAGTAAACATATGCCGAATATCGAGAAGATAAAAGAAGTTCTGCTGTTTTTCCAATGCCGTGCCGGTTTGTATCCTTTTAGTTGTGAAGAGGATCCGATTCACACATTTTTCGGGAAACTCATGATGCACGATAGATTAAATCTCGGTTTATCAAAAGATAATGAGGATATGCGAATACAACTCAATAAAATTATTGATGAAATGGGTGAAGAAGGGCTTTTGGCTTCGGATGCGGGGAATTATTTAATCCCGGCACGTGATTATGATTGGAATAAATTGACAGGCACCGAATATCTTATATTAAAAGAGTGGTTACATAATATGCTGTACAATGAACAAGCAAAGGCAGATATGCGACGCAAGCAAAACGAGGCGAATAATGTTACATAGATTGTTTTCTGGCTATGATATTTGTCAAAGGAAATTTTCGAATAGGTACTTTCTGCCGGAGGGCAATTTGCGGCGCACCGTGGTGCGACTTTTTTCTAGCGTCAGAAATTTTAAAACAGGTTGACAGCGTCGTAAAGAGGTTTTGAAAATGGCGTTAATTTCGCAAGCTGAATATGCTCGTAGACAGGGCATTTCAAGACAAGCTGTACGCAAACAAGTGCAGTCAGGAAAATTACGTTTGATTGACGGTATGGTTGATACGTCCCTTGCGGAAAAAGACGCCAAAAACATTTTAAGCACCAAGGAACAGCTTCTAAGAGCAAAGCTTCAAAACGAAATTGAGAAAGGTAAATTGCTGAAATTGGAAACAGCTGAAAAGGAGCAGTCGTTGATATCGGCAGAGAAGGTTCGAGATACTTTATTTCGCAAGGGGCGTATAATTCGGGATGCTTTTCTGAATCTTCCGGACCGTGTGGCCTCGGTTCTGGCGACAATGTCGGATGCGCGAGAGATTCACATGCTTCTGACCAAAGAAATTCGCGCCATTTTGGAAGAATTGAGTAATGGATAACGTCTGTGATGGATTTCTTTTATCCGGCTTAAAACCCGATTCAATCATTTCAGTTTCAGAATGGGCGGATGCTAACAGGATTTTGTCGCAAACTGCGTCATCTGAGCCGGGAAGGTTTCGAACGTCAAGGACTCCGTATTTAAAGGAGATTATGGACGAGCTTTCGCCGATGTCTCCTTACGAAAAAGTCGTATTTATGAAGGGAGCGCAAATCGGTGGTACAGAGGCCGGCAATAACTGGGTCGGTTTTATCATTGACCAAGCTCCCGGACCGATGTTAGTCGTGCAGCCGACAGTCGAGATGGGCAAGCGTTGGTCGAAAGGTCGCCTCGCTCCGTTGATTGAAGATACTTTGTGTTTGCGTGATAAAGTCAAAGATCCTCGCAGCCGTGATTCAGGAAACACAGTTCAATCAAAAGAATTTCCCGGAGGAATTGTCGTAATTACCGGAGCAAATTCTGCAGTCGGACTTCGGTCAATGCCTGTTAGATACCTGTTTCTTGATGAGGTTGATGCTTACCCGCCTGATGCCGACTCCGAGGGTGATCCTCTTACCTTGGCTATTCAAAGAACTTCAACCTTTGCAAGGCGAAAAATTTTTATTGTTTCGACTCCGACTGTCAAAGGACTTTCGCGAATTGAAAAGGAGTTTGAGAACACAGATCAACGCTATTATTTTGTGCCATGCCCGCACTGTGGCCATTTTCAGACGTTAAAATGGGAGGGAATTCGCTATGATTCGAGCAATTTGGAGGCTTCTTATGCTTGTGAGCAGTGTAAAAAACTTATTCCGGAGCATTTCAAAACGCAAATGCTTGAAAAAGGCGAGTGGCGAGCTTCCAATCAAAGCGCGATTTCGGATAAAGTAGTCGGATTTCACATAAATTCGCTTTATTCACCTGTCGGTTGGCTCAGTTGGAGCGCATGTGCACTGAATTACGAGATGGCGAAAGATGACGAACAGCTTTTGAAAGCGTGGACAAATACGACTTTAGGTCTAACCTGGGAGGAAAAAGGCGATGCGCCTGACTGGGGCGTGCTGTTTGATCGGCGCGAAAAATACAAAATCGGAGTTGTTCCGCATGGTGCCTATGTCCTCACTGCCGGAGTGGACGTTCAAAATGACCGATTAGAGCTTGAAATAGTCGGATGGGGCAAAGAACTTGAAAGCTGGTCGGTCGATTATCGCGTAATTTACGGCAGTCCGACGGACACGAAGACTTGGGCGCAGCTTTCTGATGTACTGGCTGAAACATTTGAATCCGAGGATGGAATTAATCGGAAAATCAGCATGTTTGCGCTGGATACAGGCTTCTCGACACAAGAAGCATATGCGTGGATTCGTACACAACCATTTCATAACGTCATGGCTATAAAAGGAACAGATAACTCGCTCGTGCCCCTGAATGCTCCAACAAAAGTTGACGTAAATTTCAGAGGTAAAAAGATTCGTGGTAGCGTTCGATTATGGAAAGTCGGTGTCTCAATTTTAAAGGGAGAATTATACGGTTGGCTCAAACAAACGCGGAACGAAGATGGTGGTGCGCCGCGTGGTTATATGCATTTTCCTGAATACAATACGGAATATTTTAAGCAACTTACGGCCGAACAGCTCGTCACAAAAATCGTAAAAGGATATCCGAAACGTGAATGGCAGAAAACACGTGACCGGAACGAAGCTCTCGATTTTCGTATTTACGCAAGAGCCGCCGCAATTGCTCTCGGTATCGACCGCTGGACAGACAAAAAATGGGATCAGGTTATCGGCACAAGTAACGACGACAATTCTGAACAGTCATCACAAAGAACAGAGCCTCGTCGTATTATCCGAAGCAAATGGATGACAAGGTAAAGATGCTACTGGTACTTTATCCAAGATACAGCACCTTTCATAAAAAATTCTAAATAAACCTAATTGTCCTCATAATGTCCCCAAACAGATAACACCTTTATCATTTTTTGTTCTGGAAACAGTTCGTATACTAACCTATGTTTTATGTTTATTCTTCGACTATATACATTTCGAAAACCTAGTAATTTTTCAAAATTTGGCGGTGTTTTATATGGATCTTCAGCGATTAAATCCAATAAATATTGCGTTTTTTCTTTCAAACCTATTTGCTTTAACTTTTTCGAATCAATCACGACCTGTTTAGTGTACTTAATCGTCCACTTTACCATGGTAATGTGTCCTCACACTCTTCCAGAGGAGTTTTTACCCCTTCTAAAATATCATGACGTGTTTTTGTGTTAGACATTAAATAAGAAGTTTCTTTTATAGAATTCCACTCTTTTTCAGAAACGAGTACACAATTGCCTGCTTTTGAGGTTATCAAAGTAGGGTCTCCAACTGACGTATCCGCTAAAATATTAAATAAATTCTGACGGGCGCTCGATGCGTTAATAGTGTTCATTTTTTTCTCCTCGTGATATATATGTATAGAATTGTACTATATATTGTACAATCATGTCAAGTATTTTTTTCATTTTTCTTCATAAACTGATGCGGTAAAAGATCCAAGATAAACGCAAAAAACAGTTTATCTTGGGCATATCTCTTCCTTTTTGGGCGTTTTTTGTTGAATATGATATTTTATCAAAAAGAAGACACAAAATTTTTATTAAGTGATTTTTTCACTTTCGCCGGTTGTTATTTAGCTAATATATGCGCTTTTTTGCTTCTAAAACTTCGTTTTTGCATCTTCACACAATTCAAGTAACTATGGATGACAAGGTAAAGACGCAAATAACCTTATAATTTTTGAATGTCTTCCACTGAAAGCCCTGTCCCTTGAGCGACTTGCTCAACTGATAATCCCATTTTCAAGAAATTTTTAGCAATTTTGATTTTTTCAGTGTTTGCCTTGGCTTTGCCGTGTACACACTCTCTTTTTTTTTGATAATATTCTTTATTTTCTTTCCAAAAAAAATTAGAAAAACTTAATATTCGATTCGCAAATCTTTTGTTAACGTTCTTTTCTAAGACTTTTTTTCGAACTTCTTCAATGGCCTTATCTAAATCCCAATTTTTGGCGATTCCAACGTTTAGTGTGTAATCCTCTAGTTGTCGGTCAAGATTACAAAACTCTTTAGAAACCGCTTCAAACCAACATTCCAAGATAAAATCTTCTTCGGATGTAGTACCCGTTAATCTGGCAATCATCTTATCTCTCAACATCTTCGCAGTTCTATCAGCTCTTGCAAGTTCATCCAAGCCAGGACGTAACGGGTGCTCTATACAATTGTAAAAAAGAGAAATGCACTCAGCTTTTTTTACCCAAGCATCGAAATCATCTTTTGAAACTGACATCATTGTATTTTTTCCTTTATCTTATTAACTTCTTCGAGAGAGAGACCTGTTATCTTTGATGTTTGCTCAACAGTTAATCCCATAGAAAGAGCGGTTTTTGCTGATTCTTGTTTTTCAGCTTCAGCTTTAGCACGTTCTTCAGCTCTGCCCTTTTCGATACCGATTTTATGAGCTTTTTCTACAGCCACATTTTTTTCGCTTAT
>JAFVEP010000071.1 GCA_017475935.1 Alphaproteobacteria bacterium | reverse complement strand
CCTATCATGCATAAAGGCTGTCAGTCCGGCTACACGGCTTATGCCTCTAAGCCGGATTGCGGTATCGGTAAAAAAGCCGAGCAAAACGGCACGGTTAACGGCAAGGGGTGCTATAGGTGTGTTGATGAAACAAGTTCTGATTGCAGTCGAGGAAAATTAGAAAAAGATCTGGAAACTTGTGTCGACGGTAAGACTAAAAAAGAGGTCGGTTCGACAAATAGCGGCTTAAAATGTTATGAATGCGTTGATGATGTTTGCCCGACAGGATACACATCGGATTCGGAATCTTGTAAAAATTCCCAAAATACGGGATATGCTGTGCTCCAGGAAGGTGTAGAAACGCCGTCAGGTGGTCTGTGCTATACATGTGGTTTATGCCAAACCGGTTATCAATATCAAAATTCAACGCCAAATGATACTGAATGTACGCACTGGAAAAAAGAAACAGATAAACCTTGCTATATATCGGAAGATACGGATAACGTGAGTGCTTGTCCGAACGGAGGAACTCAGACACCATGCGGTGACGGCCAAAAAGAAACTGGGCGTTATGAGAACATTTGCCATAAGACATGTTATAAATGCGAGGCGGATGAACCGGAAGCAGAACCGGATGATATTGTAGATCCAGTGATTTCGGATATTGTTGAACCAGTTTCATGTAACTTTGACATGTTAACACTAGCATCAGCCGGTGGTGGGGATATAGCATATCGTTCAGGGGAAAAATATTTCGAAGGACCATTGTATGGTCGTTTATGGGGAATTATGGATAAGAACAATATAAATGATATCTTAAAGAATGGTGAGGATAAGCACTTCATAATGGTATTCAAAAGTGGAACATATGCCAATTTTACTTCTAATGATTGGGATAAAGCTAAAGATCTTTATATGAGCGAAGGGTATCATTATTATCCAGATAGGTTCTGTGATTATGTAAATTGTAGTCGTAAGTATTCAGGTTATGGGTATTGTTGGTGGGTGCTTAGGGGTTGCGATGCAAGTCATCTTGTAAAGTCTTGGGAAAATCCGGAGCATACTCAGGTTGATTGTTCAGAGACGTCTTACCAATCGCACCCTCCGATGTCTTGTGATCAAGGGTATTATTTTCAATTCGGAAAATACACAAGGCTCTATGGTGTTCTTGAGTCTGAGTACTCAACAGGATGTGGTGGATTAAAAGCCGAGGATAAATATGGTTTTTCGCCAATATGTCGTGCGTTGGATTTTAAGACAAAAGTCGGGAATATATATCGCGATCTTCCGGTTGAAGTAAAGACATTAAGTGACGGGCATGAGCATGTGCTCTTTCCCAAGGGGCATATAATGGCTGAATTTAATAGAGAAGGAGTTCCAGAAGGAGAAGGAAATGGATATTCGGCAGGCTATGGCTGTGATGCTCCGAGAAAATCAGTTTGTCCGAAAGATATGACTCCAGCAGAGGACGAAAATGGTCAGTTTTGCCGGAAACAAGGCGATGATAGAAAATATGCATCGATTTGCCAATGTTCTGGCTTTGAAGTTAATAACGAATGCGATTATTGTCAATGTATCAGCGATGTTGCCGGACGGCATATCGGACGAAAACGTGCAGCATCAGCTCTTATTTTTCAAACAGGAAATAGTTTACCGGATGAAGTCTATTATGACTGCGGCTGTCTTGGCGGAACAAAAACAAATGCAGACAGTGATACATGTTACCGCGGAGATGGAAAATTGAGATGTGTTTGTCCGCCTTGGCAAAAATGGGATCCGAATGCAGCTAGAAGCGGCGAAGATGATGTGGAAGAAGTTTCCGGTGCGTGTGTTGATCGCAATGTAGCTTCAATTACCGTTACACCGCAGATTTCTGCCAATGTTAGTGCAGTAAAAGTATCACGCGGGCTACTACATTGTCAATATAGTCTTTGTACAGAATCCAGCAATTGTTGCGGAAAAGAGATAGAGTATACCTTTGATGATGTGTCTGTCAGTGGAAAGGCAGAAATTTCTGAAACAGCAACAACTGATCTTGAAGTGTATATCAAAGTAGTCGGGGCTTCTTATCAACGAGGTTCGAATGTGGAGGAAGGATTTAAAAAGGTTGAATCAAATGGGCACTATAAAACATACGGTTGTACAATACAGACAGGTGAAAAATCTTGTAATATAAGCAATACTGAAAATGAAGGCTCAGGCGATAATATAAGTGTTTCCGCAAAGTTGGATGTAGAGAACAGTTCTCGGACAGGAATTTACAATTTTAGGAACTTTAGTACTTCATCTTCGGTGAGTGCTCAAACTGTGTTTCCGATAGTTGTGCCTGATATTTATGTGGGCGTGAGATATAGTGAAGGAAACAAAGATAGAGCATACCAAGTACGTTTGAAAGAAAATAGCTATGACGATCCGGTCAGATCGTGGTTTGGCAGTGATAAAAATACAATAGAAGGCTATGGAGTGAACACTTGCAGAGGAAATACAGATTGCGTCAAAGGATTATCGAATGCAAGTTTGGTGAGAAACATAACCAGTGATGATGCCTGCGTCAATGCCATTGATTGGGATGAAAACTAATCGTTTTTGAGAGCAATACAGATTGACGGAAAGGAGAAAAAAGACAGTTTAGTGAAGATTTAATTGTATAATTCACAAAAAAAGCCGCCTGATTTGAGCGGCTTTTTTGTAAACTGACAACTCTTTACAGAAAATAATTTTTCAGATAGGTAGCCAGGTCAGCGGTGTTGACACGGATTTGCGACATTGTATCGCGATCACGGATGGTTACGCTTTCCGGCTGTTGTTCAATGGTTTCAAAGTCAACCGTCAGACACAACGGTGTGCCGACTTCATCATGACGGCGATAAGCTTTACCGATATTGCCGGTGTTTTCCAAGGCAACGCGGCCGATACCGAGTTTCATTAAATTTTGCTTGAGTTCATGACATTTACGCATAATTTGTTCGTTGTTTTTCTTCAGCGGAATAATGGCCACTTTAATCGGTGCTAAGTGTTTTTTCAGTTTTAAGACAATGCGCGAATTTCCATCACCCAAGTCTTCTTCGGTATAGGCTTCCGTTAAAACGGCCAACACGCCGCGATCAATTCCCATTGACGGTTCAATCACAAAAGGAATAACCCACTTGCCGTTTTCATCTTGAATAGCAAGTTTGGTTGTGGATTCCTTGTTTTCGTGGCAATGCGCTTCTAAATTAAATTCGCTTTGGTTCTTCGTGTGATTACCCAAATCATAGTCACGGCGATTGGCAATACCTTCGAGCTCTTCCATGCCGTGCGGAAAACGATATTCAATATCATAGCATGCTTTGGCATAGTGAGCCAGATCATCATCAGGTGTTTTGTAAATATGGATGTTTTCCATTTTCAATCCCTGATTCAGCCACCATTGAATGCGATCTTCTTTCCATTTTTCATGCCATGCGGAATCTGTTCCCGGTTGAACGAAAAATTCAAGCTCTGCCTGTTCAAATTCGCGCACGCGATAGATAAAGTTACGCGGAGTGATTTCATTGCGGAAAGACTTTCCGATTTGGGCAATTCCGAAAGGAAGTTTGCGCGAGGTTGAGTCAACGACATTTTTAAATTGCGTAAAAATAGCTTGAGCCGTTTCCGGTCTTAAATAAGCGATGTTTTCGTCGTTTTCTACCGGTCCGACTTGTGTTTTAAACATCAAATTGAACGGGCGCGGTTCGGTTAAATCCGTGGAACCGCAAACCGGACATTTGCCGTCAATTTGATCAGCACGGAAACGTCCTTTACACTTTTTGCAATCAACCATCGGATCGGAAAAAGTATCCTCGTGACCGGAGTAGTGCAGAACTTTGCGGTTGGTTAAAATAGCCGAATCTAAACCTTCCACATCATCGCGTTCATAAACCATGGAACGCCACCACGCGGCTTTAAGGTTGTTTTTGAGTTCAACTCCCAAAGGACCGTAATCATAGAGTCCCTGCATGCCGCCGTAAATATCGGCGTTTTGAAAAATAAAACCTCTTCTTTTGCATAAAGAAACCAATTGATCCATAGATGTGGCAACCATATTTTTTATCCTTATAAAATATTGACTAAATTTTAATGACTTTGTTGTACATTACTTATTCAAGAAATGCAAGAGGTAATAAAATGAAAAGAACAAAAGTTGCGTTGGTGTATGATTTTGATGAAACCTTGAGTACAACATATATGCAAGATTATTTTTTGATTCCGGAACTCGGTATGAAAGCTTGCGATTTTTGGAAAGCGGCGAATACGTGGTCAGCTGAAAACGGCGTTGATCAGGTGACCGGCAGTATGTATTACTTCACCAAAACCGCGGCGCAGAAGGGGATGCATTTAACGCGGGAAAATCTGGCTTGCTGCGGCGAGTTTGTGGTCTATTTTAAGGGAGTTGAAGAGTGGTTTGAGCGCATTAACAAGTACGGGCGCCGGCTTGGTCTTGACATTGAACATTATATCATTTCTTCCGGATACGAGGAAATTATTGAAGGGTGCAGCATTCGCAAGTTTTTCAAAGAAGTTTACGGTTGTTCTTTTGCCTATAATGAAGAGGGGCTGCCTGTGTGGCCGGCTAAAGTGGTGAACTATTCGGGAAAGGTGCAATATCTTTCGAAGATCAATAAAGGATTGGGTAAATTCGACGATAAGGCTGTGAATGAATATATACCCGATGATAAACGACGTATTCCGTTTACACGAATTTTATATTTTGGTGACGGAATGACGGATATTCCGTCGATGAAAATGGTTAAAGACCATGGCGGAACAGCGATTGCCGTGTATAAACCGCATTCCAGACACAAAGAAAAAGCCATCAAACTGCTGAAAGAAGATCGGGTTAATTTTGCCTTGGCGGCCGATTATCGCGAAGACAAAGAAATTGATCGCGTTGTTAAAACTATATTGAACAAAATCGCTACCGAACGCGATCTGGAAGTTTTGAAAAAACGCGAAGATAAAAAGAAAAAACAACGTATTTAAATGTTTTGCTGTTGCTTGCAACATTTATCGGCAGGAGCTATTTTTAAATTTTTGTGACACTTTGATCTGTATCGGGCAGAATGAGAAAATCTGCCGGAATATCGTTCAAATCCATTTCTTCTTTCGGATAAGCCGCGCACTGAATTAAAAATAAATCCGTGTACCACTGCAATAATTCGATATTTTTTTCCAATCCTTCACGCCAAAGCTGAAAGATAATAAAGTCGGGCTCACATTCGCTGATCAGCATCGCTTCATGACGGCGATTGCGCGAAATGACTCCGATAATGGCATGCGGATACTTTTGGCGAGCGGCTTTAACTTCCGTTTGCGGATGCTCAGAGCGGCTGCAATCAAGAATGAAACCATCCGTGTGAAAATTTTGGTATAATTCCGGCGCGCTATCACCGGCCGACAAGACAAGCTTTGTTTGTTCATGAGCTTTATCAACAATTTGAGTTATCAGCTTGTCAGACAGATCGGATGTGATTATATAACAACCGATGCGCTCGTTTATCGGTAGCGGCGAATTTTTTTGCGTAATTTTAATGATAAAGTTTTGCATTTTTTTATTCTTTATGTTAGAAATGGTTTAACGAATGTCATTATATAACACTTTTTAGTAAAGGAAAGAGTTTTTTATGGAAAATCAAAAAATGGAAAAAAGTCAGAATTCACTCGCACGATTGAGTAATGTTGTGGAAGAGTTGGTTGCCGTGGTGCAAAACGAACGTGCTGATTTTGCTCGGCAAATGGCAGAAAATCAGGCGCAGCTGCAAAATGCCATGAATAAAGTATCGATTTTAGAGGCTCAAGTGCAGTCCTTACAAAATGAAAAAGAGGCCATGCAGACATCGTTGGCGGAAGCTTCTCAGTACGCCGGAATGGAAGAAAAAATGACAGAGTTGCAGAATGTTGTTGAAGCGCGGAATACCAAAATCAGCGGGTTGCAGACAGAAGTGCAAAATTTGAATACGGCTTTATCGAATCGCAAAAATCAAATTGAAACGTTAGAAGGTGAGAAAAACGAATTGCTCACCCGATTAAATGAAGCTAATGCCAAAATTTCCGCATTGGAAGATACGGGAGCGGAACATAGCAGTGCCGTGGCCGAAATTCAAAATCGTTTAGATGAAGAATTGAAAATTAAAGAGGATCTTACGCAAAAATATCAGGCTTCGGAACAAAAAGTCGCCGAAATGGAGGAAAAAATTTCGCAGACCGCTGAAAATATTGATGAAGTCGTTGCCAGATTAGAAAAGGTATTGGAAGAAAATGGGACAGGTAACAGTCATAATTGATAAAAGAGAATATGCCATCACTTGCGAAGACGGTCAAGAGGCGCATATTATGAAACTTTCACGCATTTTGGATGAAAGAGCCAAAATGATTTCAGCCAGTGCCGGCTTGATCAATGAAAATATGAAATTAGCCTTGGTCGGATTGACGCTTGCTGACGAACTGCAGGAAAGTTTGCAACAAAGCGGCGGTCATATGGCTGAGGATGATATTGCCAAGGCGGATAATTCTCTTGCTATGTCATTGGATGCCCAAACGGCCAAGCTGATCTCGTTAATCAAAGATATCAAAGCTGTATAAAATTTTTGATTTAGTGCTTGTCATATCCGCAAAATTAGTGTACTATAACAATAGGAACTGTCTGATGCGTGTATAGCCGCGTATCTCTCGAGCCAACATCATTATTTCGGGAGCTGTCTCTGTCCGGATCGTGGTTCGGTTATATGGCACCCACCTTAACATAAGCGGTTCGATGCAATATCAGAGTTTAACGGTCAGACGGTTTCCTTTGTTTTGTTCTCCTTGCTCAGCCGATGTTCTGTCGGCTGAGTTTTTGTATAAAAAAAAGACATCGATTGATGCCCTTTTTTCTTAAAATAGAATGATTAGTAATAAGCGATGATCCGTGATGGATTGCCGTTGATCAGCAAGCATCTTTGTCCGGCTGCAACCAGATTATCCGTACCTTGTGTGACGCTGTATATCTGACCGCTGTCCGTACGAACCACATATTCGTAACCGCCTTGGCTCATCATAGCATCTTGAGCCAAATTGCCGACCAGCATACCGGCTGCTGCACCGCCGATAGCACCCAGTGTGTTGGCGCTACGGCCATGACCGATGGTTGAACCGGCGACACCGCCGGCCACACCGCCTAACAATGTTCCGGCAGAATTATCATCACTGTTGACATTAACCGTACGAACGGACAAAACCGTACACGGAAAGGCATTGCTTGCCTGACCGACAGATGAATAACTGTAATCACTGCTGCCGATTCTCGGTGCGCAAGAGGCCAAAACCATAAGAGCAGGCAAAACATAAAATAAGTTCTTTTTCATTCACAATCTCCCTTACAAATCCACACTCCTATAATTATCCATCTAAAAAATATTGTCAAGACTAGACATTTAAAGTCGAATGGTTTATAGTGCATAAGATTTAAAAATTTTAAAAAATAAACAGAGGGAAAAATGCTTAAAAGAACAAAAATATCGCAATTACTTGCTGCACAACAGCCTATTGACCAGGTGCTTATTAAAGGCTGGGTAAAAACCAAAAGAGACTCGAAAGATTTTTCGTTTGTGGAAGTCAACGATGGTTCATGCCTGCAAAATATGCAAATTATCGCAACGAATTCCCTCCCTAATTATAACGATGTGAAAAAATTGACGACAGGCTCATCTGTGGAAATATGCGGTGCATTGGTTGAATCCGCCGGCGGTAAACAAAAATATGAAATAAAAGCCGAAACAATTAAAATATACGGCGTTGCTCCTGATGATTATCCGTTGCAGAAAAAAGGTATGAGTGACGAATTTTTGCGTACGATTGCTCATCTTCGTCCGCGAACAAATAAATACGGTGCGGCGTTTAGAGTTCGTTCACGGCTCTCATATGCGATACATAACTTTTTTCAAAGCAGAGGCTTTGTTTATGTGCATACACCTTTGATTACGGCGGCTGATTGCGAAGGTGCCGGTGAAATGTTCAGAGTGACAACGCTCGATATGAAAAAACCACCTTTACTGTCTAATGGTGAAATCGATTACAGCAAAGACTTCTTCGGCAAAGAAGCGCATTTGACCGTTTCCGGTCAGCTGAACGGCGAAATGTATGCATGCGCCCTCGGCGATATATATACCTTTGGCCCGACATTTCGTGCGGAAAATTCAAATACACAGCGTCATGCGGCCGAATTTTGGATGATTGAGCCGGAAATGGCTTTTGCCGATATTTATGATGACATGGATCTGGCAGAAGATATGGTGCGTTACTGTGTGCGGGATATTATGGAACATTGTGCCGATGATTTGAACCTGTTTGAAAAATTTGTCGATCCGACGTTAAAACAAACCCTGAATAATATTGTTGAAAATAATTTTGCTCGGATTACTTACAGTGAGGCGATTGAAATTATGCACAATTCCGGCCGCAAGTTTGAATATGAGCCGGTGTACGGCATAGACTTGCAAACCGAACACGAACGCTTTTTGGCGGAAGAATATTTCAAACGTCCGGTCATTGTCCGTGATTACCCTAAAGAAATTAAAGCGTTCTATATGAAATTGAATGAAGATGGCAAAACAGTTGCCGCCATGGATGTTCTGGTTCCGAGAATAGGGGAGTTGATCGGAGGTTCTCAACGTGAAGAACGTTACGATGTCTTAGTTAACCGTATGCAGGAATTGGGCATGGATATTAAAAACTATGACTGGTATTTAGATTCTCGCAAATACGGAACCATTCCGCATGCCGGTTTTGGCTTGGGCTTTGAACGGATGATGATGTTGGTTACGGGAATTGCCAATATTCGCGATACGATTCCGTTCCCACGGACACCGAAATCAATTAATTTCTGAGGTGAAGATGAATAAAATTTTATGCGCAATTGCTATTCCGACGCTTCTTTTTTCAGTAGCGGTTCATGCTCAGGTTGATGAACAAAAAGAAACGAGTGATGAACTCTATATGGGTTCTGAAATAAAGCCGCTTGAAAAAGATCTCTCCGATGCAGAACGTCAGCAGGAAAATAACGAAACTTTCGATTCGTACACACCGCGGCAAAATGCGGATCTGGCTTGTGACAATGAAAAACTATTGCCACAGGTTGAAAATTTTATTTATCAGAAAATTAATGCTCAGGAGACATCTTCCGTTGCACAAAAAAGAGAACGTTTGCTATTGGTTCGCAACATGAATGCTTTTGCGGAAGTTGACGAGCATAATATTAATACCGATAAACACTTTATGACAGCGGCGATTCTGACTTCTTTGAAGATTAATCAAAAAAGAAAAGTCAGTAAAATTTGCCGCAGTACGCATAATCGCTCCGCTAAATTCGGCGAAATAGACGTTATTATCTATCCATTTGCGCAATATTACAAAGTTGTGGTGACCAATTTGGTGCCGGCAGTCGAAAAAATGGACGAAGGAACATTCATTTTTAATTGGTAGTGGGTGAAGTCGTGTCCGATAGTAAAAATCTGATTATCTATGAGCCAAAAGGCAATTTACCTGCCGTTGTTGAAGATGACGGATTGCATGCGTATTTGGCACAAATCAGACAGTTTCCGGTGCTTACGGAAGCACAAGAAAGTCAACTGATCCGTGATTTTAAGGAGAAGGGCGATCTGCAAGCCGCACAGAAGTTAATCACGTCGCATTTGCGGTTGGCGGTGAAAATTGCTCTGACCTATCGACGCTATGGTTTGCCGACGGCTGACTTGATTTCGGAGGCCAATATCGGTTTGATGCAGGCCGTGAAAAGGTTTGATACGAGCAAAAACGTACGTCTTTCAACTTATGCGATGTTGTGGATTAAAGCGGCACTGAATGATTTTGTGCTGCGTTCATGGTCTTTGGTTAAAATAGGTACGGTGGCGGCACAGAAAAAACTTTTTTATAACTTAAGCAAGATCAAAGCCAGATTGGGAATTTATGATAATAAAGAGCTTGCGCCGCAAGTGGTTAAAAAAATTGCACACGAATTGGTTGTTGATGAAAAAGAAGTGGTAGAAATGAACCGCCGTATCGGAGGAGATGCATCACTGAACGTTGCCGTTAATCACGATGATGAAAAATTGGAAGCGATTGATCTGCTGGCTGATAAATCACAAAATTTGGAAAAACATTTGGAGCAAAAACAGGAAGCAGATCTGAAACGTAAAATTTTATGGCAGGCCATACAAAAATTAAATGACCGAGAGCAGTATATTGTTAAAAATCGCATGCTGACCGAAAATCCGCAAACCTTGGATGAAATCGGGCAGAAATTTAATATCAGCCGCGAAAGAGTGCGGCAAATAGAAAAAAGAGCGTTTGAAAAGCTTTCGGCAGAGGTGAAACATTCAATGACGGCTGCATAAATGGATGAATTTTATCAAGAGCTTATCCGTAAATTGTCGGGAGTTGGGATCAATAGTCCGCGGCTTGAAGCACGGCTTATTTGTGCGCAAGCGACCAAAAGTGAACCGTCACAATTGACTTTTCCGCTGACACCGCAGCAAAAAGCAGAGGCGCTGAAACTTCTTCAACAACGTCTTAATCATAAACCATTGGATAAAATTTTAGGACATAGGGAATTTTATAAATCGGATTTTTTGGTGGATGAAAATGTTTTATCGCCAAGACCGGATACGGAAATTTTGGTTGAAGAGGCCATTCGATTGGTTGAACAAAATCAGCCGATACGCATTTTAGACTTGGGAACGGGGAGCGGCTGTATTATTGAATCAATTTTGGCCGAATGTCCGAATGCTGTCGGCGTCGGGGTGGATATTTCGCCAAAGAGCCTGCTGATGGCTCAAAAAAATGCCGAGCAAATCGGCGTAAGCACAAGATTGAAATTCATACAGGCTGATTGGTTTGATCGCAGTTTTGTGCAAAAGACGGCCCAAACGTTTGATCTTATCGTGAGCAATCCGCCGTACATTCCGACCGGTGATATTCAAGGGTTAGATCCGGAAGTCAAAAATTATGATCCGTATATTGCCTTGGATGGCGGTGCAGACGGACTGGACAGCTATCGACGGATTGCCGAGCTCTCTGTACATTTGCTTAAAGCCGGCGGATATATTTTGTTGGAGGCCGGTATCGGGCAAGCTTTGGATATAGCCGGCATTTTTCAACGACAGGGATTTGTTTTAAAACAAATCGTTCAAGATTTGTCGCACATTGAACGATGTGTAATTTTGCAAAAACCTGTTGCAGAAATAAAAAAAGATGGTATATAGGAAGAGTGGGCAGTTTTAGTCGCCCTGTTTTTTGTTTTAATGAAATGTTTTTATTTGAATGGTTTTAAATGAGAAAAGCTAATAGTAAGTTTCGAGGAAATAACAATAATAACAACACGATTTATTCATTGAATTATAAGTTTGACAGTGTGAGTGCTGCCGGCAAGTTCAGCGGTACGGCATTGGATTTGATTAAAAAATACAATGAACTGGCTAAAGAGGCGCAGAGCAACGGTAATTATGTTGAAATGGAAGTTTTCCGCCAGTATGCGGAACATTACCGTAAAATCGTTACGGAGATCAACGAACGTAAAAGTCAGTTCCGCGATAATGCTCAGCCGCAAGGCCAAAATATAGCAGAAGCGGAAAATACGAATAGTGCTGCTGATAACGAAAATACAGCGTCAGAGGCTGTTGATAACGGCTTGGTTGAGACACTGCCGGCAGAGCAAACAACAGATGCCGCAAATGCTGATCAGCCTGAGCCGCGCAGACGGAATCGCCGCGGATTTACGATCGTTGAAGTGGTTAAAACTGACGAAACAAAAGAGGAACCGCAAGAGGAAAACGCTCAGCCTATCAGAAAAACACGCCGGCCGCGCTTAGTCAAAAGCAAGGTCGAGGTCGCTAAAGACAGCGCCGAAAATAATTGATTATAAAAACTCTGTTTTTGTTGAATCAATCAAGAGAGTAAGTTTCAAATCAAAAAGCACCGGATTTTTTAATCCGGTGCTTTTTGATTATTCAATGATCAAGATCAGACTGTCTTTGACACCGACGACTTTGGCAGAATCACCTTTTTTGAGAGGTTTTTCGCTATAAGCTACCCAGTAAGAATCTCCCACCTGAACGCGGGTACGATTGTCCGTCACATCTTCGGCAACCGTCACATGCAATCCGACACATTGCTGCGCCGTATCATTCAAATGTACATATTCCGGAGCCGGCTCAGTGCGTTTGAAAAGACGACGATAAACATATAAACCGACAACGGCAAAAACCAT
>JAFVEP010000070.1 GCA_017475935.1 Alphaproteobacteria bacterium | reverse complement strand
TATGTATTAAAATGAATAGAATTGTAGGCAACAGTATTAAATTCACTCACTCGGCGCTCACTCGGGCAAAAAAGCGGTGGTTTATGCAAAAAATAAATTGCATAACATATTGATTTTATTAAATATTTTTTGATTGTTTGGAAAATTGTTCGCTGATTACAAATCAGTAGCTCTACCAACTGAGCTATGTTGGCTTACACTCGAGATGCTTATATACTAAGCTTGTCCTCTTGTCAATATTTTTTTCATCTTTAACCAAAAAACTTTTTTCCGGCGCATTATACCTCCATGAAACATATGATAACATTTGTTGATTTGCCATTCTGAAAAATATCTGTCATGCTGTTATATATAACACAGCCCGGAGGAAAATATGAAATATGGAAAAAACTTTATTTTAGGTGAATATGTCATTATTAAAAAGCCTGAATTGATCGAAGTCGGCGACAATGTCCGTATTGCTGATTTCTGTCGCATTTCAGCAGCATGCAAAATCGGTTCCGATTGCGAAATAGCTCCTGGAGTATATATTGCCGGCGGTGATGGAAAATATACCTTTGAAATGGGAAGTTGTTCAAGCTTGGCCGCCGGCGTCAAAATCTGGCTATCAACCAATGATTACGTCAACGAGCTCGTTACACACTCCATTGCTGAGGTCAAAGAAATACAGGGCCCCGTCAAGTTGGGAAAATACACAGGCGTCGGAACCAACACGGTTATCATGCCAAACAATAACATCCCCGAAGGCGTCACCATCGGTGCCATGAGCTATGTTCCATGCGGATACAAATTCGAGCCATGGACGGTTTATGCCGGTTGCCCGATCCGACCGATAAAAAAACGCAACAAAGAAAATGTTATGAAAACATTGCAAAAAATCGGCATGCGATAAAAAATTTATCTTTTTGCAGAATCTGCATCCTATAACGATCCGGTCATTAAAAGCTTAAAATATTTATAAACCGATCCGTCTGCGCACGACCAACTGAAATCATCTTCCATCGCTTGCTTTTGCATTTGATGAAGCATTCTCGGCGCCGAATGAAAACAACGCAAGGCTCTTTCTAATGTTTTTTCATAAGCATTCAGATTATTTTTCAACGATTGCGCCTTGAGGTTAGATCCGTAAATACGTTCCTTTCCGGCAAAAAACGCTTCCGTTCTGAAGCCATCTACATTGTCATTAATTGTATCAACCAAACCGCCGGTGGAGGTGGCAATCGGCAACGATCCTTTCGCCATCGCTTCCATTTGTGTCAAGCCGCACGGTTCAAAATAGGACGGCATCATATAAAAATCTGCCGCCAGCTGAATGCTGTAAGCAAACTCATCTTTATATCCGTGAAAAACGAAGATACGCTTGGCGCAATCGCGATATATTTGCTTAGCATTATCTTTCAATGTTATCAAATCGCTGTACAAATCTTCATTACCGGCGCCACCCAACACAAAAATCGGAAAATGTTCCGGCGAATTTTTATACCGATCAATAATCTGCAAAATAGCATGAATAGCCACATCATACCCCTTTTGCTCGACCATTCGGCTGGTCATGCAGATAAACGGAATATTTTCCGCCTCCTCTACCAAATCGGAAATATCATCAAATTTATATAAATCGATCAGCGGCACAACTTTATTTTTATACTGTTCATCCTTCGCCAACCGTGATAACAAGCGAATGCATTCCTGTTTGTTATGTAGCTTTGTTCCGAGGCTGTTTCCATCATAGAATTTGAAATTTGTATCGCGAAAATAGTGATTGATTTCAGCAATTTTTTCAGCATTCGGTGAAATCAATTTTTTCTCATATCCGTTCACAATACCATAAAAATTGCGGTAATTTTTGCGGATTTTCAAAATATCGCGAAAATCAAAGCCAAAACTTTTTTCTTTGGATACTTCTTCCATATAATTTTTTGAAACCGTCACAATCCGATCTGCCAAGTGTATATTGCACGATGCTTGATTATAAGAATCAGCCACAATAAGTGTATTGCTCGTGCGTACATTACTGTTCTTGACGGCTTTGGCATGTTTGAAAACAAGCATTGACAAATCTTCGTACAAAGAATTTAAAATCCGTGCCGTATGTTCATAATCCCAGCCCTGATAGCCGAGGTGATGAATAATATAAACCACCGGAATATTTTTTATTTTTTCCGCGATTTCCTCCGGCAAACGGCCGGCATAAGATTTAGCCAAAGTTAAGTATTTCGTTAATCCGGAAAGCGCACCGCTGTGCCAATCATTGGCGATCAAAATATTCGGCGGCAACATCCTCTTTTCCGGCAGGCTGTATAAGCCTTCCAGCCACACATATACACTTTTGGAAAAGAAGGCAAATCTTTCGACCTCATCAACATTATTTTCGTTCAGAACATAGCACCCGCTCTGTCCGGACGGATTGTTCTGTGCCGGATTGATGCTGAAGAAGTGTTCATTTTCCAAAAAGTAATATTCAACGCCCTGCAGCTCTCCTTTATAAACGGTCACCGAAAAACGTCTGAGTCTGTTTTGTTTTCCGTAAAACGCCACCTGAAATGTCTTCACTTTTTTGACCGCGACGGATTTCCCTTCCGCCCCCTCATAAATGCCGTTTTGCAGGCCGGCTTTCTTTTTGCCGGTATTACCGGAATACATCGGCGTCACAATGCTTATTTTGTGTTTTTGACTACCGAATACATGATTAAAATTTTCCGGCAATTCCGAGGCCACCATCCCCAACCCGCCGCATTTCATAAAAGTGGCGGTTTCTGCGGTAATCATCCACGCATTAATATGTTCAATGTGCGGCCAATTTTCATTAAGACATTGTTTTTTTGCCATATTTTGTATAGACGCCATCATTTTATCATGAGTCACGCCGTATGTCGGCAAAAACTTGCGCCTATTGAAATGTTGAGGCAGAAAGTCAAACTGTTTTTCCCGACTGTAAGCTAATTTAGATTTCGGCATGATATAAACTTCCACAATGATGAGATCAAAACAATATATTTTAATATAAATCTTTTTGCCTAAATCTTCAACTAAAAAACATTTTTCTGAGAAAAAAAACAATATCTCTTGACTTGAACTGTAATAATTACTAAGTTTTGTTCTAGGAAGACGATGTATAAAGATGTAACGAGGAATAAAATGACGAATAAGAAACATAAATTTTCAGCCAAAAACAAAGATGATCTGCAGGAAAAAAATGCATCTCAAGATTGTCCGGCTCAAGAGGAAAACATTGAAGGCCATGAACAAACAGACGAACTTTCCAAGCTTCAGGAAGAAAATGCCAAGTTAAAAGATGCTTTCTTACGTGCATATGCCGAAGCGGAAAATATTAAAAAGCGCTGTCAGCAAGACATTGAAAAAAATACCAAGTACGCTATATCCTCTTTCGCCAAAGAGCTTCTCGGCGTTGCAGATAATCTTCAACGCGCTATCGATTCGATTGCTCAAACAAATACCGAAGAAAATGAATCTTTATTGCAGGGCGTTAAATTAACGCAAAACGAATTAACCCATGTATTTGAAAAATTCGGCGTTAAAAAAGTTGACAGTATCGGTAAAATATTTGATCCGAACATTGAACGTGTCGTTCAGGAGATTGAAGATCCGTCCAAGCCGGCCGGTACAATCGTCACCGAGCTGCAGTCAGCATATACCCTCAATGACCGCATTCTCCGTGAAGCCATGGTTATCGTGACCAAGGGCGGAACAAAATAGCCGGCAGTTTGGTTCATATGCAAAAAAAACTCCGCGGTTGCGGAGTCTTTTTTGTTTCAGCCCTAAGCCTTAGAACTTATATTGATATTGAACGGCAAACATATTGCTGTGATTCTCGTATTTTACATTTAAATCACCCGGCATATCATTGCGCGTGCGGCCATGCATCATAAACAAGTGTGCATAACCTAAATCAACCTGATGATTGCCAACCGCATAACTGGCACCGGCAGACAACCAAATACGATCCGTATCCGGAATACGATTCGAGCGATAGTAATTATTTGCCGACGGCGATTGATCCCATGCCGTACCGGCTCTGAGTGTCCACTTATCGTTCATGTAATATTCCTGACCAAGCGATATTGTCCAAGAATCTTTCCAACGATAGTCAACATCATAATTGCCTCTGCCTAACGGAGAAGTTGATTTAGCCGGAAATGTATAGAAACGATGCCACTGAATATATTTCACCGTTGCCGAAGTTCCCCATTTTTCATTCCATTTATGAAAGCCCGATAAAATCCAGCTTGCCGGCAATTCAGGATTTGCCATGGTATTATATCGGTTAAACGAACCGAAAATGCCCTGTGAAGCCATAGCCATTTGAGAGAAAACATCGTCATTTGTATAAACATATTGTTTGCCGCGCGGTTTCTGGGTACTCTTAAAACGATACGACAAACCGAGACGGGTGTCCTCATCGAATTCGTACATAGCACCAAGCTGCCAAGCGTTCGTCCAGCCATTTACCCGATAGTCATTATAACCAATCTGTTGCAACTTACCCGTATCAGGATTACGCGCATTAATATTCGAAGTCAGCTGTCCTTCAATCCAGCGCAAAATCGCACTACCGCCGATAGATAAACCGTTATCAAACCGATAAGCTGTCGAAAAATTGAAGTCAATAACTTCCAAATACGATTTACGAACACCTGTCGGTGCATTTTGCGCCACGTGGCTATCGTGTTTATATTTTGTTGAAAGTCCGTAAGGAATATAAACGCCGGCACCTAAAAACAGTTTGTTGTTCACATTATATTGCCCTAAAAGACTCGGCAGCGGAACAAAATAGTCCATCTTATCCGTACCGTATTGGCTTTTTGCTTTGGAAGCAATTTCCGTTACAGCAATACCGCCCTGAACACCGGAACGCTTAACCAGTGTCATACCGGCCGGATTATAGCCCATAGCGGAATAATCGTCCCCCATCACGCCGACACCGGCAAACGATCTTCCTAAGCCTGTGGTGGAAAATTCATTCAATTGATATCCGGCCGCATGCGCATTACTCAAGCCGAAACTTAACGCAATAGCCGTCAAAACAGATAGTTTTTTCATTTTAGCCTCTTTTTTTGTTAGTTCTGAGAAGACTGTAACACATACAGTACAAAGGGTAAACCGACAAAAATGTTTTTTTGTAGTTTCCTTAAGGATACTAATGAACATTTGGGGGCTGAAAGGTAAAAATTTTTGCTTATTTTTGTGGATAACTCTTGACACACAAATTTTTAACCTTAATATGAGATTGGGAAAAACGAGTGCGGAGAAACACATGGCAACAGTAAATGATATAGAATTTTCAGATATTTATGTTATTCCGGATGGCAGAGCCTATATCTGGGGACAAAAGACACCGAGCGGTCTTATACAGATAGAACCGGACGATTTTGCGGAATTTTATCAGCAATTAATCGAGGCTTATGATGGCTCCAATCCGAGTTATTTGCTTAAATATCACGGTTTACACTATCGTGTCGAAAGAACGGTCACCCTCGAAGGTCAACAGTTCTGCGCACGTAAAATGCCTCATACCGTGCCGGATATCAATAAACTTGGAATGGAAGAAAAGCTGTTGAAATATATGAAAAGCCTGAGCGGTGCTTCCGGCTTGATTTTGCTTGCCGGAACAACAGGATCAGGTAAAACCACAACTCTATCCGCACTGTTAAAAGAATTTTTGGTGCGAAACGGCGGTTATGCATTCACACTGGAAGATCCGATTGAAATGCCGCTTGACGGCGTCTATCACACGGTTGACGGCGAATTGGGCATCTGCAAACAAATGACGCCGCCGAACGGTTCTTGGGAACTCGGTTTACGTTCCATGCTTCGTTCAAAGCCGCGTTATGTGTACTTAGGTGAGATCAGAACACCGGAAATCGCTTCCGAAGCCTTGCGTGCGGCCATCTCCAGCCACTTGGTTTTATCAACGATTCACGCCAGTACCGTCAGCGATGCCATTCAATCTATTGTCAAATATGCTGCGGCTTCAGGTATTTCTGAAGATATGGCTTACGATTTGGTCGGTAACGGCATTTTGGCTGTGTTACACCAAACCTTGATCGGCGTCCCGAAACGTCCGAAAATAGAGTATGTTTTTGCCAATCCTGATTCATCAAAAGGCGATCAGGTTCGCGGAATCGTCAAAAGCGGCAAACTTAACCTTTCGACAACCATTGAAGCTCAACGTATTCGGTTGGCACGTGGTATCCCGCTGTTTGATTAAAAGCAAACATTTACGTTTTATCAATGATTTCCTGATAAAGTGAAAAAAATTAGTTTTTAGAGGAAAGACATGAAAGAAGATATTAAAGATATTTCAACGGTTGCCACAACGGCGCTTGAATGCGTCAAACGCACCATAGCGTTGCTACGCGAACGCCGTTATTTTGCCGCATTAAAAGAAGCCTTTAACGTCTTGCGTGCTTTATATAAAACGCACTTAAAGGGAAAATATTTTATTGTCAAAGGCAAAAAAATTCCGCGGACAGCTGTTGCTATTACTGCCGTCATTCTTTTATATATGTTCTATCCATCTGCAGACAGACCGCGGGAATTGCCGCTGTCCGAGCAAGCCGAAGTTCAAAAGGAAATGAACAACTATGCGCAGGATGGCGTTAAAATTTATGACCTGCGCAAATGCGACGATGCCGTATGCGGTTATCTGGAAAATACCAATGAAAATCCGATCAAAAAAATCAGCATTGAAATTACTTTTCATGACCAGACCGGAACGGTTGTTTACCGTGGAGGTGTTGAAGCAGAGGACATCAAGCCGATGTCAAGAAATAAATTAAATATTCCTTCCGAAGTTCCGTTTTCTTATATGAAACTCTCTGAAGTCAATGTAGAAAAATAATCAAATTCATTTGCAAAAAAAGAGCCGAAACAAATCGGCTCTTTTTTTGTTGAAGATAAAATATTTTTTATTATCTTCCTCCGGCCCGCGATCTCAAAGTTAAACCTTTTATTTCCTTTTTTTGTCCCTTTTTTGGTCCCTTTTTTGGTTCCTTCACGACTGCCAGCTGATGATCACGGCTTTGGGTTATTGTTTTCGCGATTGAATCAGATTTTTGTCCCTTTTTTGGTCCCTTCACGACTACCTGCTGATGATCACGGCTTTGGGTTGTTGTTTTCGCGAATGAATCAGATAGATATTCAGATGAAAGTTTACCTTTCTTACTATCATCTTTCATCCTTTCAAATATTTCTTTACTTTTTGGCTTTGGCATAGCTCACCTCCTGTTAATGTCTTAATATCACTTTCAGTTTACTCCCCTCGCAAAATTTGTCAAGCCCTTTCGCTCTCTCCGCGTAAATTGTCACAAAATTGTAACAAATCAAAAATTGTCCCTGCAGACCTTGCAAAAAATCCTTATAAAAAAAATCCCCAAGCATCACTTGAGGATTTTTTTATATATAACCAGCATAATCGGTTTATTTGACACCCAAGCCGTAATTCAAACTGCGAATAATGCGATTTTGCTTATTTTGGTCTGCCGGTGTAATAACCTTTGCACAAGCATCAACCCGAGTTTTTAACGCATCCTGAGGCGCGGTGGCAAAAAACTGATTGGATAAGTCTTTAATCTGATTATAGCGCGTTTCCGTCATACCGGATTGCACCGCATAATACGAAGCCGCACCCAACATATGCATACTTTCACCCTGACCTAGCAAATTCAGGCAATATACCACCTCTTCATCGCCGGCATAAATTCCTTGAATCAAGTTCGAATTTTGCAAAACAACTTTTTTCGGCTGAGGTTTAGGCGCCACTTTCACCACTGTCTTTTTGACCACAACTTTAGAAGCAACCGGCTGAACTTTTTTAGCTTGCGGAGCTGCCGGTTTGTTTTCCTTTTGCGGAGCCGCAACCTTCGGCGTTTGCTGCGGTTCTAACTTTTGCAGCTTTTCCTGTAATTCTTTCACTTTTTTTTGCGCTTCAAGCCGTGCATTTTCCGCATTTTTGACCGCATCTTCAGCTTCTTGAACGGCTTTATTAAGCGATTCGGCATTTTCGCTCGCCGCCGCTACAACTTCTTTTTTCGGTTGCTCTTGCGGTGTTACCGCCGGTTCTGCCGGTTTATTTTCTTTTTGAGATACAGCCGCAGCTGCATTTGCAACTGCTTGCGGCCGGACATTTTCCACCTGTTGTTTAATCTTTTGAGCCTGCTCAATCGCCATTTTTTGCGCTTCTTCATGCTCTTTTTGCAGTTCTTCTGCCAGCACTGCCGTCACATTTTGCACATTTTTCTTCTCGGCAATTTTAATCGGCGACCATCCTTTACTGTTTTCAATATTGATATTGGCACCGGAGCGAAGCAATAACTTTGTCATATCCGCATTATCCATCGCAACGGCATAATGCAGCGCCGAATTTCCCTGATCATTAACGGCATTAACATTTTCCCCGTTGTTCAACAAATTTTGGACGGCATTCAAGTCGTTATTTTTAACGGCATTGATCAAATCATCAACGGCCGCCTGAGCCGAAGTTGCCAGCAACAACACAAAAGCACTCAAAAGGTATTTTTTCATTCTGATCTCCTTTAATATAGCATCTCACCTACAAGACATAATAATCTATTTTTGACATAATGCAAGCCCAAAAGGCTCTTCAAGAAAAAAGAGCCTTTTGACATGAACTACAATTTGATCTCGATATGCAGCTCTTTCAGTTGTTGTTCCGTTACCGTATTCGGCGCTTGCATCATCAAGTCTTGGGCTTTGCCGTTAAGCGGGAACAAAATCACATCTCTGATAATCGGTTCATCTAAGAGGAGCATAACCAAGCGATCAATGCCCGGAGCACATCCGGCGTGCGGCGGGGCACCGAATTTAAACGCGCTGATCATGCCGCCAAATTTATTGTCCACAACACTATGATCATATCCGGCAATTTCAAAGGCCTTATACATGATTTCCGGAACGTGATTTCTGACCGCGCCCGAAGCCAATTCAACACCGTTACAAACCAGATCATACTGATAGGCCAATATATCCAGCGGATTTTTATTATTCAGCGCTTCCAAACCACCCTGCGGCATAGAGAACGGATTATGCGAAAATTCCACAGCACCGGTTTCCTCATTTTCCTCATAGAACGGAAAGTCTACGATCCAACACAAATTAAAGGCGTTATAATCAAACAATTCCAAAGCTTCGCCGAGTTTATTACGTACCACACCGGCAAACTTATTGATTTTTTTACGCGGACCGCCCATAAACAAAACCGCATCCCCTTCATCAAGCTGAAAAGCAGACTTCAATTCCTGCAATTTTTCTGCGGAAAAGAATTTGGCAATACCCTTGGCACCGTTTTCCGAAAAGGCGACATAAGCCATCCCGCCGAAACCTTCTTGCTTGGCAAAAGCATCAAATTTATCAAAAAACGAGCGCGGTTTATTGCCGGCTTGCGGCGCTTTAATGGCTCGTATCCATTCGCCGTTGGCTGCTTTATCGTCATAAACACCGAAACCCGAATGATCAAAGAACGAAGTTGCATCTTCAATCACCAAAGGATTTCTCAAATCCGGCTTATCACTGCCGTATTTAAGCATCGCCTCACTGAACGGAATACGCTTAAACGGCGCTTGTGTAACGGTTTTTCCGTTCGCAAACTGATTAAAAATGGAACCGATCGTTTTTTCAATAACCTTAAAAACATCTTCCTGTGTAACAAAAGACATCTCCATATCCAGCTGATAAAATTCCCCCGGCGATCTGTCCGCACGCGGATCTTCATCTCTGAAACAAGGGGCAATTTGAAAATAACGATCAAAACCCGAAACCATTAAAAGTTGTTTAAACTGTTGAGGAGCCTGCGGCAGCGCATAGAACTTACCAGGATTAATGCGCGAAGGAACAAGAAAATCCCGCGCTCCTTCCGGTGATGACGCCGTCAAAATCGGCGTTTGATATTCCGTAAACCCTTGTTCCACCATCAAACGGCGCATTTCCGCAATAACTTTGCAGCGAAGTAAAATATTATTGTGAATACGTTCACGTCTTAAATCCAAAAAACGATATTTCAGTCTTAGCTCTTCCGGTTCATTCCCCTCGCCGAAAACCTGAATCGGCAGAACATCTGCTTCGGAATACACGGTGATTTCATCAACTTTTATTTCAATATCACCGGTCGGCATATTTTTATTCACGCTTTCGCGCGCGACAACGGTGCCGACAATTCCGATAACACTTTCCACCCGAATATTTTGAATTTGCTCAAATAAATTCGATGCACTATCAAAAACACACTGGGTTATTCCATAATGGTCGCGCAAATCGACAAAGCATAAATTGCCCAAATTACGTTTACGATGTATCCAACCGGCCAATTTGACGCTCTGTCCGATGTTTTCGGATCTGAGTTGGCCGCATGTATGTGTACGATATTCGTTCATGTATTCCTCTTTTATAATATTATTTCAGATATGTTCTAGAGCTAAATTGATATAAAATCAACCATAAATTAAAAAAATATTAAGCAATATTTTTTATTCTTCGCACATCGGAGGTCACATGAACATTATCAACACCACGGAGCAGCTGCAAAATTTCTGCTCAATTCTGCAAAGACAGGAGTTTATCACCGTAGATTCGGAATTTATCCGTGAACATACTTATTACCCGAAACTATGTCTGGTTCAGGTTGCCTGTCCTGATGCTTCGGCGATTATAGATCCTTTGGCCTCAATAGATCTGTCTGATTTTTTTGCCGTTTTGCAAAACCCGCGCATTACCAAAGTGTTTCACGCAGGCAGACAAGATATCGAAATATTTTACCATCTGACGGGAAAAATTCCGCAAAATGTCTTTGACACGCAGATTGCAGCCATGGTTTGCGGCTATCCGGAAAATATCGGATACGGCAATCTGGTACATGAAATCCTCGGCATTGAACTGGATAAATCCTGCCGATTAACGGATTGGAGCATCCGCCCGTTGGATGATCAGCAGCTTTCTTACGCCCTCGGAGATGTAACTCACCTTATGGATTGCTATCGGTATTTGCAAAATTATCTGCACGAACACCACCGCACAGATTGGATCAAAGAAGAAATCGACGAATTGTGCAACGAGGCTTCATACAAAACCGATCCGCAAGAAGCTTGGCATAAAATCCGCCATAATGTTTATTCCGTCAAATTCTTATCAGCACTCAAATATCTGGCCTGTTGGCGTGAAGAAAGAGCCAAACGCCATAACACACCGAAATCATCCATCTGCCGCGATGATGTTTTGCTCAATCTTGCCAGCGTTGCTCCGAAAAGCATTGAAGAACTTCACGCTGTCCGCAATCTTAAAGCCGATGTTATCCGCGGAAAATTAGGTGCCGAAATCATCGAAGCACTTGATCAATCTCGCCGCAATCCTCTCTCAGTCGCCGAATGCCGTGCTGATCGCAAGAATCATTGTATTTTACCGAACACTGAACAAAGTTTGTTGGAAATATTAAAACTGTTGCTGCGGATTCAAAGTCAAGAAGCCGGTGTCGTTTCGAAAATCATTGCCACCGAAGAAGATTTACGCTATATCATTGCCGATAACCAAGAAAAAACGCACACTCTGAACGGATGGCGCTACGAAATATTCGGCCGCTATGCCCGCCAACTCTGCAACGGCGAACTATCCATAACTTACAATCCGAAGAAAAAACGCATTGAAATCAAATAGACTGCTTGTGCAAAAATTTCTTAATCCGAAAATAACCGTAAAGAATCAGCAGCAAACAGATTTTTTTTCGTATGCTGTGTACCGTTTTGGAACAGATGTTCAGGCGGCGCCGTATAATATCCAAATAAAAAATCCGCACACCGCAGAGCCAATCATCATAACTGAGCGGATGAACCTTTTGAAAAAACGCATACAATCGTTTAAAATGATGAATATGACCATATAGACCTCTGAAACCGGCAAGCTGCAGAGAAAGTCCGGCCAAATCCTGCGCCACATTACCTTTGCGGATAAAGTCAAAATCAATCATATGGATGTTATGCTCTTCATCAATCAAAATATTATTTTCCGTAAAATCGCCGTGAATGACATTCTTATAAAAAAAACGCTCACTTGCGGAAATATCACGTTCAAGCATTTTCCAATAGTGTTGCAAAACATTTTTGAACAGACCGTGATAATTTTGCATACTCTGGTCAACCATTCTGACTTTTTCCGCAATATAACCTTCTCCCAACACGAGCGAACGATCCATTATCTCCGCCTTTTGCAAAAAGTCAGCATAAACCAGCCACAATCGGCAAAGCACTTCATCAGAGCAATCTTTGTAACGCAATTTATGTCCCGCATAAAACGGCATGGTTAATAAGAAATACTGCCGCCAAACATGTTGCTGAAAGGGCAAGCCTTTAATCCCCAATTGGTCAAGCACAGATTGCAAATGTACATAGTCTGTTTCATTTTTCATCAACTTCAGCAAGAATTTCCCCGTTTCCGTCGTGACACAAAAATTGTACGAACTGCCGCCGAAGTTAATTTCGCTCATACGGACAAAGCCGCTTACAAGTTGCCGGCTCTTGATAAAATTTTCCAACTCTTTATATTGCTGAAAGTCCATACGCATTGTCTTTTTCCTCAGTCTGTTTCAATATATACCACTTTCAAATCTTGTCAACATTTTCCCCAAACGGCTCACAGACTGCATAGCTTCAGAACGACATAATCGCAAAGAAGAACCCCGTCGTATGTTAAACGAATGATCTGATCATTTTCACAAATCAACCCCTGTTCTTTAAGCATCGCACAGTTATGTCGATTAATCACGCTTTCAAAATCAAGACCGCACAATTTCTTAAACAAAGTTTTATCAATCCCGTCAATCAAGCGAAGTCCCATAATAATCAGCTCTTCTGCGCGTTCTTCGGGAGTCAGCGGCAAAAGCTCAAAAGGATATTGCGCCGCTATGTACTGCTTATTTAAGCAAAACCGGCCGTGCGCTGACTTTCCGATACCGATATAATCTCCGCCCTGCCAATAGGTCAGATTATGCACGGAACGGTAATTTGGCTGTGCAAAGTTTGATATTTCATAATGTTCATACCCCTGCCGAGCCAAAAAATCGCGGGTAAAATTATACATAAGCGCGGCTTGTTCTTCATCAGGCGTTTGCACATTTTTGCGCGCAAAAACCGTTCCCGGCTCAATGGTTAATTGATAAAACGAGAGATGTTTCAATCCATAAGAACTCATTTCCGCCAACTCGTTTTGCCACTGCTCAACGGATTGATTGGGCCGAGCATAAATCAAATCAGCAGAATGGTTATCAAAAATTTTGACGGTCTCTTCAAGACACAAACGCGCCATCTCAACATTGTGCGTACGCCCCAAAAATTTTAAATCTGCATCATTTAAGGCCTGCACACCAAGTGAAAGACGATTAATGCCGGCATTGTGAAAATCCTTAAACAATGAAGATCCATATGTATTCGGATTCGCTTCCAATGAAATTTCCACGCGGTCGCAAATTTTCCATTTTTGCACGATAAAATCTATGACACGCGCCACATTGCGCGGTTCAATCAGCGACGGAGTTCCGCCGCCGAAAAAAATGGATTGCACACGTTTATTCGGAAGCATTTGATGATATTTTTCCAAACTTTCCAAATAAGAATCAATGATACGATTTTGATCTTCTTTGCCGCTCAGCTCTTTATAAAAATCACAGTAAGGGCACTTACTTTTGCAGTATGGCCAATGAATATAAACCGCCAAATTATCGTGAAAGCTCATTTGACCAGCCAGCTGTATAGGAATACGCCCCAAACAAGACCGACATTAACAAAGGCCAGCAAAACCAACAGACTACCGATATCTTTCGCTTTTTTGGACAGCTCATGATAATCCTCGGAAATGCGGTCAATAATCGTTTCAATGGCCGTATTAATCAGTTCCGCCGCTAAAACAAAAAGCAGGCTGGATAGCAAATATGCTCTGTTACCGGCTGTGCACGGCAGAAAAAAAGACAAGACGGTCATGACCACACAAAATAAAACATCTAACCGAAAAGCCTCCTCACTTTTATACGCAGAAATAAACCCCTGTTTTGAATAAACAAACGCTTTGCACAGGCGCTTTATGCCTTTATCTTCCGATTTCATTATTCACCTCCGTAAACAGGATAATTCATTTTAACGCATAGTCAACTTTTTTAAATAACAATCTGCTCTTTTTTTTGCAGAAAACTCTTGAAATCGCCAAAAAAACATATAACATGTGACTAGTTAATTTATTTAAGGAGTAATTACATGTCTAAATTAAACGAAAACGGTGTTAATTACGGATTGGTCGGCTTGGTAGCTGTCTTAGCGGCCGTTATCAGTTCGCTTGTAACCTATAAAGCAACAGCAAGTAACAGCATGAAATTTGCCGTTATTGATTTGCCGCGTGTTGTTGCCGCGTCGAAAGACATTGCCGCACTGAAAAACGAACGCGAAACCCAGCTGCAAGATCTTCGTCAAATGACTGAAGAAGCCAACAAAAAAATCAAAGCAGAATCTAAAGATGAAGCGCGTAAAAAATTATCTGAACAGTATTTGGCTGAAATTAACGGCAAAAAGAGCGGATACGATAAAGTTTATGTTTCAGCTTTGCAGGCTGCCGATCAAAAATTGAATGATACCATCAATTCCGTTGCACAAAAAGAAGGATTGAATGTAGTTTTGAACAAATCCTTTGTGGTTACCGGCGGAACCGATATCACCGAATCTGTTGTTGATTTAGTTAAATAATCGCATCGATCAAATGAAAAGCGTCGCC
The DNA here is from genome assembly GCA_017475935.1 of Alphaproteobacteria bacterium. Classification (GTDB taxonomy): domain Bacteria; phylum Pseudomonadota; class Alphaproteobacteria; order RF32; family CAG-239; genus RUG410. Next base: position 26,310 of record JAFVEP010000070.1, on the reverse strand, counting down.
ATGCTGTGCGGCGCTTTTATTTTTGCGCAATCTGATCAGCTTTCATCTGTATTTCAAGCCATTGATTTTCCATTTGATCCAGCTTTTCTTTACAATCGGATAATTTTGCACTCAACGCATCAAATTTGGCCGGATCTTGCGTATATAAGTCCGGATTACCGAGAGCTATTTCAATAGCATTAATATCCTTTTCCGTTTGTTCTATATCAAGCGGCAGACGCTTAAGCAAAAACTGTTCATTAAAACTCAGTTTAAGTGTTTTATTTTTTTCTTGAGGTTTTACTTTATCTTTTTTCGCCTCACCTTTTACAACCGATTTTTGCGGTTTATTTTTAAGTTTTTCCAGAAGCTCCGAATATGTACCGACATGTTCATAGACTGTTCCGTCGCCCTGCATATAAAAGAGCGATGTGGCGACTTTATCCATAAAGTCCCGATCGTGGCTTACAATCAAAATTGTTCCTTCATATTCGTCCAGTACTTCTTGCAGAAGATCAAGTGTATCCATATCCAGATCGTTGGTCGGCTCGTCTAAAACCAAAAAATTGGAAGGCCGCGCCAATGCCAACGCCAGCATCAGACGATTTTTTTCACCGCCGGACAAGCTGGAAACAGGACACTGAGCCTGATCCGGTTTAAACAGAAAGTCTTTCAAATACGCCACAACATGACGAATATGACCTCTGACCCAAATATGATCACCTTCGTTACATAATGTTTTCCATAATGTTTTTTTCGGGTCAAGAATCATTCTGTTTTGATCAAAATAAGCTTCTTCAAGATTTTTACCGATTCGCACAAAACCGGAATCAGGTTCCGTTTTTTTGGTCAGCAGTTTAATCAAGGTTGTTTTTCCCGATCCGTTCGGTCCGACAATACCGATTTTATTGCCCTTGATAATTTTGACCGAAAAGTCTTTGATGATATTTTTATCACCGAAACTTTTATAAATATGTTTCGCCTCGATCACCAATTTAGAACGAAAATCTGTTGTTTCGACATCAAGCTGAACCGAACCGATCGCCTTAATTTGTTCCCGTCGTTCTTGTCTGAGCTGCTGAAGACGGCGCAATCTTCCCATGTTGCGCTTACGCCTTGCCGTCACGCCTTTATGCAGCCACTCGGTTTCCTCGGCAATTTTTTTATTCAAGGCTTTTTGTTCAATAATTTCCTGATCAATCACCTGATCTTGCCAAGCTTCAAAGCCGGCAAATCCCTGATTATTTCTTCTTAAAATTCCCCGATCCAGCCAAAATGTTGTTTGCGAAACATGGCATAAAAACGAACGATCGTGACTGATCACCAGAACAGCTCCGCTAAATTTTCGGATCACATCTTCCAGTTTTTCAATGGCGACAATATCCAAATGATTGGTCGGCTCGTCAAGTAACAATATATCCGGCTCATCAATCAACGCCCGTGCCAAAAAGGCTTTTCTGATTTCGCCTCCCGATGCTTCCGCCGGCGCTTGCAATTCATTGATATTAAAGTATTCAATCAGTTGATCGGCTTTATATCTTTGTGTTTTTTGTTCTCCGTGCAAGCCGGATTCCACAATTTCACGCAACGTATGATAAGAGCCGATTTCCGGATCTTGCGGCATATAGCCGATACGCACACCCGGCTGAATAAATATTTCGCCTGCATCCGGTTCTAAAACGCCGGCGATAACTTTCAACAGCGTTGATTTGCCGCAACCGTTTCGTCCGACCAAACAAATTTTATCTCCGCGGTTAATATACAGATCAATTCCCTGAAACAGCGGATTAAGCCCAAAGCTTAATTGTGCATTTTTTATCGTATAAATCGGTGCTTCAAATGCCATTTTTTCCTCTTAAAAACAAACACAGACTTTGTAGTACAAAAAATAAATTATTACAAGAAATTATTTTTTTACCTTGAAAGAGTAATTATTTCATACTAAAATACTGACGATTAACAAATGAAGGATCTGAAATGAAAAAACTGTTTGTGATATTTGTAGTCAGCTTAGCGAATATTTCGTGCGCGCAAGCCGGAGATGTAGACTTACTCTCCGATGATATTTTAATGCTCTCCGATGATAATTCGACACCTGCTGTCGCAGAAGGAGAAAGCTCAAATAAAGGCGGCATCTTAAATTTTATCAAAAAACCTTTATCACTCTTTTTCTCGGAAGAAGAAAAAAATCCCGAACAGCAAGAAACCTATATTGAAAAAACGACACAGGCAGCTGATAACGGTAGCCTCGAAGACCAGATGAATTTAGCCTATATGTATCTATACGGAACCAACGGCGTACAAGCAAACCACGACAAAGCGCTCTACTATTACGATCTGGCCGCTCAACAAAACGATCCCGTTGCGCTCAACAATCTCGGCAGTTTGTATTTCAGCGGCATCGGCACAAAGGCAGATGTCAAAAAAGCTCTGGCTCTCTTCAATAAAGCCGCTGAGCTCGGAAATGATAATGCGGCAGTCAATCTGGCCTTTATCTATTTGACGGGTGGAAAAAAAGATTCGTTAAGAAATCAAAAAGCTTTCAGCCTATTGCAAAAAGCCAGCAAATCGGGCAACAAAATCGCCAAATTTATGTTGGGCTATGCCTATTATAAGGGTTTTGTCGTCAATCAAAATTATGAAACGGCCTTTAAGCTGATTTCTTCCGCCGCCGGTGAAAACTCCATGATTGATGAAGCGCAAATCGTTTTGGCGCAAATGTATATCAACGGCCGAGGCACGGTGCAGAATTACACAAAAGCGGTCGAATCGTATCGTAATGCGGTTCAGCAAGGCAATGTCGAAGCTTACATGAAATTGGGAGAAATTTATGCCAAAGGAGAGATTTATCCGGTGGATCCGATCATGGCGCACGCTTTATTCAATATTGCCGCCGCCCAAAACACTCCTGATGCTGATAAAAAACGCGATCGTGTCGCCAAAGTTCTCAAATTGGAAGAACTGACCGCCGCTCAAAGCAAGGCACAGGAATTCACAAACCAGCCGTCTGAATTAACTTTATACATCAGCCAAACATACGGCAACAGAATACGAGACTATATTGATAACAACATCGTGGTACCGCAAGAAAATATGACAGGGATTAAATAATGAAAAATAAAAAACGTTTTTTTAAAAAAATTCTATCTTGGGCCGGATTATTTTTCTTTGCACTGGCCGCTTTTATGATTTATCGCCAGTTATCGCGCTATACTTTTGCGGAGATAAAAGATGCGGTCATCTCTATTCCGAACAAGAACATTCTTTATGCATGCATCGCTTCTTTCTTCGGTTATACCGCTTTGTCGTCCTACGATTTTCTGGCCTTAAAATATATCGGCAGAACATTGCAGGCATGGAAATGGATTTTCGCCGGATTTTTAGGTTTTGCCGTCAGCAACAACGCCGGACACGCCATTGTTTCGGGCGGGGCAATACGCTATCGTTTATATACGCGCTGGCGTTTTTCGGCTTCTGACATTGTCAAAATGGTCACATTTTCCGGTTTTACCTATTTAGTCGCCTGTTTCTTTCTTATTATTCTCGGCTACGTTTGTTCTCCCGAACATGTATTATCCTCCGTTTCATCGCCTTATTTAAACTGGACGATTGTCAACGTTTCCGTCGGCGGACTAATCTTTTATATGTGGGGTTGTATTTATTACAAAAAACCGATTATCATCAAGGAAATTGAATTTGATCCGCCGTCGTGGAAAATGGCGATTGCTCAGATTATTATCGGCAGTGCAGACATTCTAATGGCGTCATTGGTTTTATATTTTCTCATGGAAAGTTATATTGATATTCCGTTTTTAACTTTTATCGGCGCTTTTATTATTGCACAGGTTTTGGGGGTATACAGCCAAGTTCCGGGCGGTTTGGGCGTGTTTGAGCTTGTATTCACGAACCTGATGCCGGGCGACCAGAATCAAGCCAATTTATTCGCCATTTTGATTTTATACCGAATTATTTATTATTTGCTTCCGTTGCTGATTTCCGGTATCGGATTGATTATTTATGAATTCAGATTAGCCGAGCGCAAAAAAATCACAAAAAGAAAAAATAATGATTGACAAGTTATTTTTTGCATAGTAATAATCAACCTTGTCATATGGCGGGGTAGCTCAGTTGGTTAGAGCAGCGGAATCATAATCCGCGTGTCGTTGGTTCGAATCCGACCCTCGCTACCAGTAAAAAGGCGTCCCCAGAGGACGCCTTTTCTTTTTATGAAAACGACTGAAGATTTTTAAATATTTTTTTCCGCTCCGACGCTGGTCGCCTCAAAATGCCCCGGATACAAACGAACTTGATCCGGCAAAGTTAAAATTTTGTCGCGAATGCTTCGCCACAGCAACGCCTCATTTCCTCCCGGAAAATGCGTCGCCCCGACACTTCCCTTAAATATCGTATCTCCGACAAAAGCCACTTCATTTTTCTCGCTGTAATAAACAATCGAATCAGTGGTGTGCCCGGGCGTATCAATAACGCGCAGATTAAACTCCGGCTGATCTTTCAACGCGATGACATCGCCTGCTTTCACATAAGTTGCCTGATCTAAAATGATCGGTTTCCCCATATAAGCGGACAGATTTAATTGCGGATCAGTCAGATATGTTTGGGCATTTTCATGGGCATAATACGGAACAGCCAATGCCTCGCAAACCTTTTGTACGACCCCGATATGATCAAAATGTCCGTGTGTTAACAAAACTGCTTCAATATGCCAATGCTTTTGGTTAATCACGTTCAGCAATTTTTCGGCTTCTGCGCCCGGATCAATCAAAAAGCCGCACTGCGTTTTTTCATCAATATAAAAATAACTGTTCGTCGTCAGTATGCCTGTTACTTCAACTTTTTCCAATATCATGTTTCAGCCCCGTTTAGCGGTTATCCATTTGTCTTTTGTCAGCGAAAAAATATGTTCAATTCGCTCTTCATCAAGAGCCGTCACATATTTTTTTTGACTATATTCATAGACCATACCGCACTTTTGAAGCACACGTCTTGATCGATCATTGCCATCATAATAGCCGCCCCAAAGTTTTTGAAATTTCAAATCAGCAAAGGCGTGCTGCATGATTTTTTCGACCGCTTCCGACATTAAGCCCTGTCCCCAAAAGGGTTGTGCAATCCAATAGCCTATTTCCGCCTCATCGGCAGCTTTCACCAGTGTACTTTGCTTACCATTTTTCAAGCTGATGGAACCGACAGGATGCTGAACATTTTTTAAAACCACGGCATATGTTTCCGCAACGCTCAGATAATCTAAAATAATCTGACGGCTGTTATTTACTGAAAAATGAGGTTTCCAACCGGCAGCAGGACCAATCAAAGGATTTTTGGCATAGCGATAAAGATCTTCGGCATCTTCTGCTTGCCACGGCCTTAGAATCAACCGCTTGGTTTCCAATATATTCGTATTTGTCATTTGCGGCTTTCCGTTTTATATTGTTGCCATCCGCCGGCATAGCTGAAGACATTTGTATATCCGTGTTGCATCAATATGCGACACACAACGTAGCTCGTATAGCCTTTGACACAATGCACCAAAACATTTTGATCACGCGGAATTTCATTCATTCTTGATCGTATCTCAGCGGCCGGAATATTAATGGCACCGGCAATATGCTCCAGATCATACATCCTTTTCGGACGCACATCCAAAATAAACATATCCTTAAAATCCGTACCGAAAAACGGTTGGATCAAACCTTGCCGCATGTTTTGTATAACCATGCCGATCATATTAATCGGACTTTTAGCCGACGAATACGGCGGAGCATAACATAACTCGGCATCACGTAAATCATCGGCGTGACCATTCAGGCGCATGATGGTGGCTATAACGTCAATTTGTTTATCAGCATTTTTGGCTCCGATCGCCTGTGCACCCAAAATTTTACCTTCATCATCATACAAAACCTTCAGCGTCAACGGCTCGGCATCGGGATAATATCCGGCATTGGATTTATCCCATGTAATAATTTTATGGTAGTTTTGCTGAATCTTTCCGAGCTGTTTTTCGTTCATACCGACGAAAGCAGCTGTTAAGTCAAAAATTTTAACCGCGCCGGTTCCCAAAGTTCCGCCGTACTTATAAGCTTTTCCGCTGATGTGATCGGCAATCAATCGCCCTTGCCGATTAGCCGGTCCCGCTAAAGGCACACTGACAAACCTTCCCGAAACCGCATTTTTCACCGCCGCACAATCTCCGCAGGCGTAAATATCATCAATGTTTGTCCGCATATATTCATCGGCCTGAATAAGCCCGTCAGCTGTCATATCTAAACCAATATGCCGCACAAAATCGGTTTCCGGTTTAACACCGGCAGCAACAATAATCATCTGCACCGTCATCTTGTCACCTGAATTCAGGCATATTTCCCGATTCGTCACAGATTTGATTTGATCTCCCAGAATCAATCGCACCCCATGTCTGCGCAATTCCTGATGAACTTGTCCGACCATATCCGCATCAAGCGGCGGCAAAACTTGATCAGATAATTCAATCAAAGAAACATCTATGCCGAGTTTACACAGATTTTCAGCCATTTCAAGACCGATAAATCCGCCGCCGATGACTGCTGCTGAAAAAACATTATGAGCAGCAATAAATGTCTTGATCTTTTCAGCATCTTGCAAATGTTTCACTACAAAGTACGGTTGCTGATCAAGACCGGAAATATTCGGCACGACAGGTGAATTTCCCATCGCTAAAACAAGCTTGTCATAATCTATATTTTCACCGTTTTTTATCCGCACTGTTTTGTTTTGCGGATCAACACCGATAGCCTCACAATTAAGCCTTAAATCAATATTAAAAAGCTCATGAAATGTTTTTGCCGAAGCCACATGCATATTTTTTTCGTCGCTGATCACTTGACCGATGTAATACGGAAGGCCGCAGGTTGCTATTGAATTTTCTCTGCTTTTTTCCAAAATAACAATTTCAGCATATTCATCAAGCCTTCTCAAACGAGTTGCACAGCTCGCCCCGCCTGCACCACCGCCAATGATCACCACTTTCATTCTTTTCTCCTTTTTTATGCCTTGATTTTAAATAAACGTTTTTTATCTTCAGCCAATTTTTTATTATTTTTATAAACATTTGCTTCACCGCTTTTCAAGGCTTCTTCATAATATCTGACTTTAAAATCGATTTTTTCGATATTACGCTGCAAATCTGCAATTTGCCGTTCAATGCGTACTTTTTGTTGTTGAAACATTTCCAAGCGTTCTTGAAGCGTTTCTTCGCCTTTTTGCGCCAAATCAATATACTTTTTAATATCTTTCAGCTGTAAACCCGTTTCTTTCAGACATTGTAAAATAAACAACCAGTGTACGTCTTCTTCCGTAAACCTTCTCAGTCCGACCGAATTTTTGCGCAAGTTCGGCAACAATCCCAATTTATCATAAAACCGTAAAGTATGTGCCGTCACGTTAATCAACTTAGCGGCCTCTCCGATGCTATATGTTTTCATTCTTTCACCCTCCGCTATGGTATTATACTTAAATCTAACTTGAATACAAGCATTTTCGATTTTTCTTAAATTTTTATTTTACATTCAACGCGCCTTATGATACAATTATTTGCAATGGGGAGGCTGTTATGACAGGTAAACGTGAAAACAAAAAGAAAATTGAAGAGCTGAAAGAAATTTTAGCGGCGACACATAAAAAATCTCGCGACGAGGAAATCGAAGATCACGGCGGCAAACCTTTTACCCATCGAAATTTACCCACACCTAAAACGAAATATAACCGCCGAAAAGAAAAAAACGTTCGTGACGATTATTAATTCGCCGTGCCTTGCGAAAAATATTTGACTATTTTATCAAGACTGATATTATAATTCTTGTAAACGCTTTTACAGGAGTATGGATTATGGATTATATTTCCAAAACATTATCACAAGGTGAAACGGTTTTGCTGCGTGCACATCTGCACTGGCGCTGTTTTTTAGAAGAATATTTTTTAACTTTGCTGTCAGCGGCTGTCACCGTTTTGTTTTTACTCCAATATCACACGCTTGAGCCGATTGCCAAGTATGCCCTGATGGCCTTTATCGGCTTGATGATTTACTGGACCATTCATAAATGGATTATTATTTTATCGATTGATATGGTCATCACCAACCGCCGTGTGATTCGTAAAGAAGGTGTTTTCGGTATTACCACCTCAGAGATTTTGAATTCAAGGATAGAATCCATTGCCATTGAACAAACCATTTTAGGACACCTTTTCGGTTACGCCAATATTCATTTTACCGGCACCGGCACGGCGCATGTTACGTTTTATTATGTACGCAACGCCCACAAAATCAAAAGCGAGCTGGAATACATCATCAGCCAAAACCACTAGAATCGCCTTACTTTAATTGTGCTTGATATAAAGCGGTATAAATACTGTCACGATTGCCGATAAGCTCGGTGTGCGAACCCATTTCAACAATTTTTCCATAGTTGACCACAACGATTTTATCAGCATGTCTGACCGTCGAAAGCCTGTGGGCAATGACGATCACTGTTCGATCTTTCATTAAATTGTCAATCGCTTTTTGCACAACAGCCTCCGATTGATTATCCAATGCAGATGTTGCTTCATCTAAAATAACAATCGGCGCATTTTTAATAAAGGCCCGAGCAATCGCCACTCTTTGTTTCTGGCCGCCGGAAAGCAAAACACCGCGTTCTCCGATCGGCGTATCCAGACCTTTCGGCAAGTCTTTTAAGAACTCCGTCACATAGGCACATTCCACGGCTCTTTGTAAATCATCTTCCGATGCAGACATATTGCCCAGCATAATATTTTCACGGATCGTACCGTCAAACAGAAAATTATCTTGAAAAACGACCGAAATTTTATCTCTCAGCGAATGTAACGAGTAGTTACGAATATCTTCTCCGTCAATTAAAACGGCTCCTTCTTTCACATCATAAAAACGCGGCAGTAAATTAACCAGCGTTGTTTTTCCGCCGCCGGAATTACCGACCAAAGCAACGGTTTCTCCTTTGTGAATACGCAGGTTGATGTGCTGTAAAACGGGTTTTCCTTCCACATATTCAAACGAAACATCTTTATATTCGATAACGTCTTTAATTTCTGAGATTTCTTTAGCATTATCCTTATCAAAAATCTTCGGAGTCATATGCAAAAGTTCAAAAACTCGCTCCATCGCCATAAAGGCAATCTGCACATTATTAAAGCTGTTGCCGATACTCTTAATCGGATTATACAGCAAAATCAGCGCTGCTACAAACGAGACAAAATTGCCGGCCGTAATCTGTTTGGAAATAATCAAATAGCTGCCGTACCAAATCACTAAAGCAATACCGAGTGATACCATAAAATGCATAAGCGGCGACAACATACCCGTCCGCTGAATCATTTTCATACCAAGCTTAAAAACACGCTTAAGTGTATTGTCAAAATTCTGATTTTCGTAATCATACAAGTTGTAAGAAGCAATCACTTTATGTCCGCCGAAAGCCTCATTATAATGCGTGACGACTTCCGCATTGGTAAAGACCGTTTTTTGATTAATATCTTTAATCCGGCTTCTGACACGCGTCAGCGGATACAGCGCTCCGGCAAGCACAATAACGGCAATCAGTGCCAACTGCCATGAATTATAAAACAAAACAATCACCAAGGAAACAGACGAAAAGAAACGTGTTGTAAATTGTTTAAGATTGCTCAAAAGACCGCTGCATGCCGCGTCAACGTCTTTATTAAAACGCATCATCACATTCCCCGATGTCGTGCTGTCAAAATAGAAAGCATCGAATTTCATCAGTTTTTCAAATAATTTAATTTTGACATCGCCGGCAATACGATTACCCACCCACGAATTCATATACGAAGCCGTAAAAGTAAATATTCCCTGTATGGCGCTGAACAAAACAATCAGCAGCGGAATCCACAGTGTATTCGCGCTTTTTTCAATCATCATAACATCCATATAGGGTTTCAATGCCCATGCGATCACGGCATCCATAGCTCCGACCGGTATCGTCAGCAAAACGGCAGCCAATGCTCTGCCCCAATACGGACGGATATACGGCCACATTTCTCGATAATTATGAACAAAGTGCGTATTATTAATTTTTGTAAAAAGTTTCAACATGTTCAATCCCTTGTTCACACATCATAAGGCATAAAATTAAAAAGTAAACTGCCGAATGTAAAATATAAACGAAAAAGCGCAACTTCCGTCAAAAGAAAAATGATTTTTTATCCTCAGCCGTGTTAAAATTCGTCTCTGACGCCGATCAAACCGCGCAGGCACAAATCAGCATAAATCGGCCGGCGCAAATTCATTACCTCAATTAACTCATTCGGTGGCAATAAATCCGGCAATTTTTTCTCACCGTAAAGCTCTCCCCGACGCCATTTCAATGTTGCACTCGGTAAACAAACACGACCTATACAGGAGGATAGATAAACCCACACTTCATCATAATCAGCCAAATTTTCAACAGCTAATTGACGCGCATATAAATTCAGCGTTAAATCCGCCTTACTCGGATCTTTCGTCCACGGCGAACCGCCGCCGATCGGGCTGGCTGTTTCATAAAAATCGCAAGCGAGTTTTCGTCCGGTTACACCGCAATCGGCAACTGATGAATGCTGTTTGTAATCACCGGCGGCATTCACAATAATCTGTTGCGGCTTTTGCCCCAAAACATCCTCGATATACGCTGATAAATCAACTTTTTCCCGCATCGGAACCGCCGCAATCGCCGTTATAACCTGTCCGTTATCAACAGTAATCTGTGTTTTAATATCTATGCCCAAAACATCCTCGCGGCGCGCTTTTTCATAAAGAGCGCGATTCAACTTTTGCGCCAAATACAATTCCTGCGGAATGTAGCCTTCTTGTTGGCACGCATATCCGACATAAACACCTTGATCTCCCCAACCGCCGCTTTCAACACCTTGATAAATTTCCGCAGATTGTTTTCCGATCAAGTCAATTACGGTGATTTTATTGATGTTGATGGCCTGATCTCCCCAAACAGCGGCATATTTTTCATCATAGCCGATATTGCGTAACGCTTGTTTAACATAAGCCTCATAATCATGTTGTTGAATTTTACCGCTGATCTCGCCGCCCAAAACAATGGTTTGATCTTTAATCATCACCTCAACGGCATATCTCACGAAAGGATCTTGTGCAATCAGATGATCTAAAATGTAACTTGAAATATAGTCGGCTGTTTTATCCGGGTGACCGACAGACACCGCTTCTGCTGTTTTAAGCATAACAAATCTCCTGTTTAGTCCTCTTTAATGCGGGACAATTCGGTTAAATCCACATTTGCCCGAAGGCAACGTCTGCATTAAATGCCAAATGTACTTGCTTGTCAAGATAATTCTTGATCTTCAAACATTTTTTGTTATAATGCCTTGCAAGGGAGTTAAGAAATGAAGAACATAGGAATTCTTGTGGCAATGCCGACAGAACTGGATCTTTTTGCCGGTTCATTGGAAAATCTCCACATCAAAAATATAAATCCTTTCCGTTTTTTTTGCGGTTCAATCGACTATAAAAATATTGTGGTTGCTCAATCCGGAATGGGCAAAGTCAACGCCGCCTTATGCTGTCAAACGCTGATTCGTGAATTTTCCCCCGATGTCATCGTACACATCGGTATCTCCGGCGGCTTGGACAGTTCGTTAAAAATCGGCGATTTCGTGATTGGCAAAGACCTCGTCTATCACGATGTATGGTGTTGGGAACCAAATCAATATGGTCAAATCCAAGACATGCCGGCTTCGTACTATTCCGACCCTAAACTGGTAGAAAAATTCAAGGAATATCCTTCCGGATTATTTTGCTGCGGCGATCGTTTTATTTCTGACAAAAACGAGTTGGCGTCAATCATGCAGCACTTTCCTCATGCCTTAGCTGTTGATATGGAATCCACCGCAGTTGCGCAAACATGTTATTTGCATAACATTCCATTGCTCAGCATTCGTCAAATCAGTGATACTCCGGGAATTGATAATCATATGGATCAATATGAAGCATTTTGGAAAAATGCACCGAAAAATTCGTGCGCCACATTGAAAAATATCCTTAAGAAGATATAAAAATGATAAATAAATTGGCACAATTTATTTACAATCATTATATAACAAGCCTTTTGGTTATGATAAGCCTGTTCACTTGCTTTGATATGGTCACAACATATCTGGAATTCGGCCGTTTATATTACTCCGACACTGATCCTTATACTCGGGCTTTGCGTATTTTTGATTGGCTGAATGACTTTCAGTGGGCGGAAAAAGTTTTTCCATTTTCCAATCCGCCTGATGGAGAAATTCTGCATTTTACCCGCATAGCAGATCTGATATGGACAGTCTTTACCTTGCCCTTTCTGTTCTTTTATCCTCTCAAAGACAGTGTTTTTTACGGCGGCATGTTTTTTTCGCCTTTTTTCTTCTTTTTAAGTACAGTAACGGCATGCCGCGGCATCCGTCCTTATCTGCAAAAATCTGAACATAAAGAAACTTATTTCGTTTTGGTATTGGCTTTTTTCTTATGCATCATTTACCAATACAGTGGAATTTTTTCCTTTACCCGTCCCGATCACCACAGTCTGATGTTCTTCATCTTTTGCTTTAATATAACGACTCTGCTGTTTGCTTTAAAATCACCGCAAAAAGCATCGTTTTTAACCGCCGGTTTGCTCACCGGATGCGGCATTTGGGCTTCTTCTGCCGTTGAAGGTTTTTTCTTAGTGGGATCTATTCTGTCGTGCGACATACTTTTATGGCTTCTGAATGACCTTCAAAGTAAATCGTTATACAGATATACCGCCGGTTTATGTTTTTCTGTCTGTCTGGCGTTTGCCCTCAATCCACCCTATGGCGGTTACCTTGTTTTCGACAATTTACGCCTGTCACTCATCCATGTTGTCACCTGCGTTTGCATTTTTTTATCCTTTGGATGTATCCACATGCTTCATCCGCAAACCAAAATACGTAAACTTTTCGTTTTATCTGGCTGCGCCCTCAGTTCAGCAGCTGTTTTATTGATTGTTTTCGGAGTTTCAACCATTTTCGCCCCGATCTATCATCCCAATATTAAGCTGTATTTTCTGCCGCACATCAGTGAAATGCGTTCTCCGTTGCTCAGAGCTCCCTTGGTATTTATTCCTTTTTACTTGATGAGTGCATATATTTTATTGAAAAATATCCGTCAAGCATATACGCAAAAACATATTGCCGTTTTATGCTTTTTCTCGCTGTGGTATTTTATTCCGGCGTGCCTAACTTACCGTTTCTTATGGTATCTGATCGTACCGATCGGCTATCTGTTCTTTTTATCTCTGTACCGACTATTAGCCTCAATTAAAAAAACACATCGCCGCAAAATCAGAGCCTTCGGAGTGATAATCTTTCTTCTGTTCATGTTAACCACCTTTCACTCGGATGTATCTCCGATAACATATAATCTTCCGCCGATTAAAGGAACTGTTTTAACCGGCATTTTCGCCGGCCCACAATTAGCCTTTGAAAACGATGTTTTCACGGTAACTTCGCCGTATCACACGAATATTTCCTCTATCACGGATAACTACAAACTGTTTTACAGCGATGATGAAAATGAACTGAAAGAACTGATTAAAAAGCATCAGGTCACTTATGTTTATCTTCCCACCCACAAAAAAGCAAAATACAGTCCGAACCAATTGCGCAAAAAAAACATCACCAATCAAATTTTAAGCGGCCGCCAAGATTACCCTTGGCTCATCAAAGTCTCCAGCGAAACGGATGGTTATGTTCTGTATCGAATTGATCCGCAACTTTTATAACGAATTCTGCCGCTGATTGCGTTCTATCGCCAAATTATTGGTTTCCGTTTTTTTCTTTTCGTTTTCGGTTTTACTCAATTCCGCCATGGTTTTTTCTTTATTTTGAATAATCAGGCGCAGTTTATCTTCATCCTGAGTTTTTTTCTGTTGTTCGCGTTCTGTTTCTTTTGTTTTCATTTTTTGCTGATCATCAACAAAAATTCTGTTTTTCAGAGTTGATTCGGCCTGCGATTTTTGCTGTTGTTGCATATTATATATCTTGTTATTAGCGGCTTCCGGAAATTTCGGATAAATATTGCGGAAATTGTGATGCCATTGGAAATAAACCAAAAACACCGACGGAAATCTGGCCAATAGCTCTTGTGCCATGGTACGCGGTTGCATCATTTCATAGACACGGGCAACCATAATTTTGCGCGTTTCTTCAATAAAGCGCTCCATCTTATCTTTGGCTTTATCCGGACGGCCAAGCCTGTATTCGCACATCTGAATCAGCTGATTGATAACCGGATCACTGTTATCCATTGCCAAGCGCCGCAAAATTTTCAACATACTCTGCATGTTGGCACTTTTGTTCCAAAATGATTGGATTGTTTTGGCATCAATACCATCAAAACCGAACGATCGCAAGCCTTCAAGATTACCGACATGACGCATGGCCTCTAAAACAAAATCATATAAAGCATCCCAATCAATAACGCCGTCTTTGGTCATCAAATCCGCATAAGCGCCTTCTTTTAATTTATCCAACGCGTATTTTGTAACCGGAAAATCAATGTTTTCTATTGTTTCGCCTTGAAGGAGTAAAAATATCTGCGAAGAAGAGTTATCCATAATAAATTGCTCAGCCGTCAACACCTCTCTGGTTTGAATGGCCTTCAGATAAATATAAACATAGGCAAAAACACTGGAATGCAAGGCGCGAAAAGCCCCTATATTTTGAAAAGTCAAGCGATATTTATCACGATAATCAATCAGCCGTTTCAATCTTTCTTCACCACTGAACTGCGTTCTGATAAGCTGATAGCGGTAACCGAACTTGCGCATCAGATCCGGATACATTTTTTTCATGTGCAGCGCCATGCACCATTCACGCACCAACGAATATATCGAAAACAGCGGATTACGGGCATAACCGCCGACAATGGTCGCCACAACGGCATCCGTACCGACAAAATACGGCTCCATATGCGAACAAAAAGCATTTTTGCGAAATTCGGCTTCAATGGCATAGATATATTTTTCTATTTCATCTTCATCTACATCGAAGCGGGAAAAAACTCTGGACATATACATCTTAAGCCGATCAAAATCTGCTTGCGGAGCCACGGTCACACCATCATCAACATAACCTTGCTGAAACTCATCGGCATAAATATTGCAAAATGCGTATTCTTCATCGTCAAAGTAATTTTTAAACAGAACAGCATCCTCTTCCAAAAAATCTTTAACTTTTTTGGCATAAGACGGCTCATACACCGCTGTTTCAAAATAGTGTATTGCATCTTGGGTTAATTGTTCTTCAGAATATGTCAGCTCATCCAAACGCACCATTATCGCTGCTCCCTCGCCCTGATTTTAGCGCTGAAAACAGCGCATTGTCAATAAAAATATTGTTTATCTTTTAATGCAGGACATCGCCGATATAAAATCAGGATCACTCTCCCAATCTTCCATGGCCAGCGGAAGTTTGCGCCGCCAATTCGGATGTTTATCCCGATCCGTCCCCGGCAGATTTTGCAACAAAGTTACGCCGAAGATATCTTCCGGTTGCGCCAAATAAACGCGACTATTGCTTTGCGCCAAATATTTTTCGACGGCCTGCATCATACCTTGCGGGTACCCCTCTCCGAACAAGCAATCCCCTTGGCGCGGCTTATCCAGCGGCCAAACGCCGGCACAATCCAAAGCTCTAAGCAAACGGCAACGCTCATCTTCTCTCGCCTTATACATTTGCTCACGTTCCTGTTCGTTAATCATTTTCAATTCAAACATTGTTTCTATATCATAACCGAACCAACGCATTTTAAGCGGTGCAATATCATGCGTTCCGACTGATCCGAAAGTTTTTTCATCAAAGTCAGCCGGACATTTAAAATCACCGCAGCCGTTCCATCTTTCTGCCCAAAGGACGCTCAGCGAATAAATTCCCCGTTCGTGAATTTTTTCGATGAATCCGTCCGGAACATTGCCGATGCTTTCACCGACGACCATACATTTGTTCAAGTAGCTTTCCAAAGCCACCAAGCCCAGCATTTCATCAAAATTATAATAAATATAAGTTCCTTCATCTTTATCATCAGGAATAACATACAAGCGCATCAACCCCATCACATGGTCAATTCGCAAAGCTCCGGCACAAGACATTGCCGAACGCAATATTTTTATAAACGGCCGATAAGCGCATTCTTTTAAACGTAGCGGATTAAACGCACCCAAACACCATTTTTGGCCGGTTGGGAAGAAAGCATCGGGAGGCGCACCGGCCCCGCAATTTTCCACAAACAGATCACGATCAGCCCACAGCTCAAAACTGTCTTTACATAATCCGACAGGCAGATCCCGATATAAGCCGATCTTCATATGGCAGTTCTTAACCGCCGCATAAACTTCCTGTAACTGGTTATGCGCCAAATATTGCAGATATTTAAAAAAGAGAACTTCTTCACTGTTTTGTTTTTTAAACTTTTCAATCGCGGTCGATGCTCTGTCTCTCAATTCAACCGGCCAATTTTTCCAACCGCCGCCGATCTGAGAAACTTGCGCGGAATATATAGCCTGATAGACGGCTAAGTTATCCAAATCTTCCCCTTGCCGACGACAGAAAGCTAAAAACTTATCATACTCTTTTTGCGCTTCTTTTTGTTGTAATTTAGCAAAGGTTTGCCGCAAAATCTGCATTTTTAAGCGATAGACACCGGTGTAATCAATTTCATCAGCTTCGCGCAACACCGCTAATGTTTGCCGATAAGGATCCACCATAACAGATGCATAGCCGTACACTTTTTCCACATCGATATAAATCGGATTCAAAAATAATCGGCTGATGGAAGAATACGGGCTGGCATTTTCCGGAAAATCGTGAAATAAAACATTCAGCGGATTAATACCTATCACATCGGCATGATACTTCTCGGATAATTTCACCAAATTCAACAAATCCGTAAAATCACCGATTCCCCAGTTGCGGTGACTTTTCAAAGAATAAAGCTGAATTGCCCATCCCCAAAACTTTTCTGTATTCAGCACCTCGGGAATATAACATGAATCGGGAGTCACGGCCAGAACGGTATGATATGATTTATTGGGAATTTCCAATTCAACATCATAATAATCCGGTTCCATATAGCTTAAAAAATTGATCCGCACTTGCACATAATTTGTTTTACCGATCATCTTTTCTTCAAGCGTCGTCACATCATATTGCACCTGAATCGCTTCCAAATTATGCCAAACAATCAAATCCATCACATCAACATATTTTTGCGGCAAAACGGCAATCACTGATTTTTCATTTTGCCGGACGATATAAATCGGATCCAACGCATATTGCCAGCGTTTTTTTTCCAATTTTTCCAGCAACCGCCCGCTATCCGCCGTTTTTGTGATTTTGAAACCTAAATTTCTGACCATCTCCAACAAAGTCTGATCCGAAACATGATAACATTTTTCCGGATTTGCTCCATCGCTGAACTGTGACGCGATGCCTAATTTATCCAACAATTTTTGCCAATTTTCATCCATATTACTTCTCCGGTAAATTTATTTTCAATAACAACACACTCCGTGACGGAACAGAAAATTTTCGTTTGGTATCAACCAATTCGGCAACGGTCATATTTTCCGCACTGTTCAGCATAATTTCCGCCTGCGCATTTTTCAAAAAAGACGGCAATTTCCAATCCATATCGTACTCATGAGCATTAAATATTAAGATATATGAGCGACAACCATTAAACACAAAACACGCAATACTTTTGCGCATGCCGTCAGACCAATCGGCAATTTGAAATTCATCACCATTTTCTTTCAGCCACATAATATCTTTCAAAACATATTTTTCAATTTGCCGCTCTTTCCCGCTGAAAAATTTTATCCGATCATATATTTTCAGCGATTGACGCAATTTAATCAGTCTTTTCACAAAGCGAGCAAAAGTCCTATCGCATTGATCAACGGCATCCCAAACCAACCATGTCAAAATATTGTCCTGACAATAAGGATTATTGTTACCGAATTGTGTATTTCCGATTTCATCGCCGCTAAAGATCATCGGCGTTCCGAAAGACAAAAGCAAGGTTGCCGTCATCGCTCTTTGAACGCGCCAACGAAGCTCCGTGATATTTGCATCATCTGTATTGCCTTCCACACCATAATTACGGCTCCAGTTGGCATTATTCCCGTCACGATTGCTTTCCCCGTTAACATCATTGTGCTTGTCGTTATAACTGACCAAATCATGCAAATTAAAACCATCATGCGAGGTTAAAAAATTCACACTGCTCGAAATACCGCGGTTACTGTAACCAAAGATATCGCTCGAACCGGAAATCCGGCTGGCAAACTCTCCGATTTGCCGCGCATCACCGCGCCAAAAGCGGCGGATAACATCGCGATACCGATCATTCCACTCCAACCACCCCGGCGGATAGGCGCCGATTCGATACCCATCCATGGTTGCATCCCATGGTTCGGCAATCATTTTCACCTGCCGCAAACTTTCGTCTTGACGCGCAGAAAGCAAAAAGCCGCTGTCTTGGGTAAATTGTCCACGTACTCGGCTCAAGCTGGTCGCCAAATCCAATCTGAAACCGTCAACATGCATTTTATCCGCCCAATAACGCAAAGAATCCATAACAAGCGTTAAAACATACGGATTTTGCAAATTGAAAGACGCGCCGCAACCGGTGCTGTCTTCGTAAAATCGTTTATTTTTCTGCAGCGTATAATAGCTTTCGTTATCAATACCGCGATAGCACAATGTCGGTCCCAAATGGTTACCTTCAATCGTGTGGTTATAAACAACATCCAAGATAACTTCTTTGCCATGCGCATGCATCGTTTTAACCATTTGCTTAAATTCATCAATATCATTATTGACCAGATATTTTGCTTCCGGAACAAAATAAGCCAATGTTTCGTAGCCCCAATAGTTATCGGTATACATGCCGTCTTTTTCACCGAAAAAAGAAAAAACGGGAAGCAACTCGACTGCAGTTACGCCCAGCCAATCAAAATAATTCATCATGCTGTCCGAGCATAATCCGAGAAATTTTCCGCGATGACAATGTTCAACCTTCGGATGAAGTTTAGTTATTCCTCGAACATGCGCCTCATAAATAACCGAATTTTCAGGTTTAATTCTCGGTTTTTGCTCATTTTCCCAATCAAAAGTATCAGAAACAACCACCGCTTTCGGCACATATGGTGCGCTGTCTAAAGTATTAAACGACAAGTCTTGTTCCGGACTATCCGGATCATATCCGAAGAGAGCTTTGTGCCAAATCAACCGGCCGATCATTTTTTTCGCATACGGATCAAGCAAGAGTTTATGTGGATTAAAACGCTTGCCTTCCTCCGGCTTATAAGGGCCGTAGACGCGATACCCGTAGACTTGTCCGACATTTATCCCTTTTAGATAAATATGCCATATATTGTGATCATTTACCTCTATCGGATATCGTTTTTTTTCGATTGTACCGGTATCATCAAACAAACACAGCTCAACTTTTTCCGCATGAGCCGAAAAAAGGGCAAAATTCACACCTTTTCCGTCAAAAGCAGCTCCTAGGGGAAAAGGATATCCGTCTGAAACTTTGACCTCTGCCATCTATCCCTCGTCTATCTGATCGGCTTCAAAACGATTGTTGATAAAGGCGGCAGAACCAATTCCAAACTATACGGCCGGCCATTCACGCCATAATTTTTCGCCTGCTGCGGTCCTTCATTTCTGACACCGCTTCCCCAATAACTTTTATCATCACTGTTAAAGATCTCTTGATAGGCACAAGGTTCGTAAACCCCGACCCGATAACCATGACGAACAACAGGTGTAAAATTGCACACCACAATCAAATAATCATCGGCATGATGTGCTTTACGTACAAAGGAGATCACGCTGTCGTCGCAATCGGCATAATCCAACCATTCAAAACCGCACGAGTCAAAATCTTCTTCATACAGCGGAGCATTTCCTTTATACATCAAGTTTAAGTCACGCACACAATTTTGCATACCTTTATACATCGGATAATCCAAAAGGTGCCAACGCAGACTTTCATCACTGTTCCACTCCCAATCTTGAGCAAATTCATTACCCATGAACAGCAATTTTTTCCCCGGATGTGTCCACATAAAGCCGTAGTAAGCGCGCAAGTTGGCAAACTTTTGCCATTCATCTCCGGGCATTTTTCCCAACATCGAACCTTTACCGTGGACAACTTCATCATGCGAAATCGGCAAGATAAAATTCTCATTAAAAGCATAAAGCAAACCAAACGTCAGCAAACCATGATGATATTTGCGATGAATAGGTTCGTGACTGATGTATTTAAGGGTATCATTCATCCACCCCATATTCCATTTATAACCAAAGCCCAATCCTCCGGCCGAAATCGGTCGGGAAACCATCGGCAATGCGGTTGATTCTTCGGCACACGTAATTGAGCCCTCGGTCTGTGTATAAACAAGCTCATTCATCTTGCGGATAAACGCAATCGCCTCCAAGTTTTCATTACCGCCGTAAACATTAGGAATCCACTCGCCGTTTTTACGCGAATAGTCCAGATATAACATGGAAGCAACCGCATCAACACGCAATCCGTCAATATGAAATTCTTTCAGCCAGTAAAGCGCACTGGCACATAAAAAATTACTTACTTCCGTGCGCCCGTAATTATAAACTTTGGTTCCCCAATCTTTTTGTTCACCCAACCGCGGATCCGCATGTTCATAAAGACATGTTCCGTCAAATTCAGCCAACCCGTGTGCATCTTTCGGAAAATGCGCCGGAACCCAATCCATAATCACACTGATACCGGCCTGATGGAATTTGTCAATCATATATCTGAAATCATCGGGATTACCAAAGCGCGAAGTCGGCGCAAACAATCCTGTAATCTGATAACCCCACGAAGCATCCAAAGGATGTTCGCACAGCGGCATAAACTCCACATGCGTAAACCCCATATTGCTGACATACGGCACCAGCCGATCAGCACATTCGCGATAAGTTAAAAACTCACTTCCATTCTCGCCTTTCCGGCGCCAAGATCCCAAATGAACTTCATAAATTGACATCGGCTTGTCATAAGTATTGCAGGTTCTGCGATAGTTTATCCAATCTTCGTCATGCCATTGATAGTGGTTGATATCAAAAACAATCGAGGCCGTTTTCGGACGAATTTCTGCAAATGTTGCAAAAGGATCTGCTTTGGATAGAATGTAATTTTCCTGCGTTTTAATTTCAAATTTATAATATTCGCCTTCTCCGATCTGCGGAATAAAAATATCCAAGATACCGCAACTGATATGGCGGCGCATCACATGCACGCGTCCGTCCCAATTATTGAAATTTCCGACCACGGAAACACGTTTGGCATTCGGCGCCCAAACCGCAAAACCAACCCCTTTCACGCCGTCAATTTCCGTCACATGCGCACCGAGTTTTTTATAGATTTCCCGATGATTACCTTGTGCAAATAAATATTCGTCGATATCACCGATCACCGAAGAAAAGCGATAGACATCTTCTTGTTCATAAACATGTCCCTGATCATTTGTAATGCGCAACGAATAAGCAAAATCTTCCGTTTTATCTGTATTAAGCTGGAAAAAGCCCCGTTCATCAATTTTTTCCATTTTGCCCATACTTCTTTTTCGGGCATCCAAAACTTCTATATTTTTTGCAAACGGATTATATACGCGGATAAAAACTTTTTTTGATCCCTTGTCGCGATGAATACCAAGCACAGCAAAAACATTACCATGATCACCATTCACAATAGCATCAATTTCTTCTTTGACCAACAAATTATCCATCATAAACTCCTCTTACAATCATGCGAAATAATACCACGAGGCTTTGCAAAGCATCTTATACATCTATATAAACTTATCGGCTAAATTGCAAGCAAAATAGTTAGCCGAAACGCAAAGTTTTTAAGTTAAATATACCACAATATAATGGCAAGATTTTGAAAAAAACAGACGTAAAATTAAAAAAACATATATCTTGTCATTTAATTCACTTCACCTATTGACGATAAGGAAAAAATGTATATAATTAAGTTGTTTTGAATTTATTATTTGGAGAATTAAAATGACTAAATACAACGAAAATAACATCCGTTTAGCCGCTTACTATAATTGGCAGAATGCCGGTTGTCCGAGCGGTCAGGATGAATATTTCTGGAATATGGCAATCAATCAGCTGTATGGTTCGCAGAATTGCTCTTGCAAATGTTCTAAAACAAAAACAACCAAGACTACGTCGAAATCAAGCACTAAAGCCAGCGCCACAAGTACTGCAAAAAAAGTTGCTGCCAAGAAAAAATAAGAAAGACGCATTTCTGAAAATACCTGCCTGGTTCGCAGGTATTTTTTTATCCAAACATCATAGATTCGCCGCACAAAAATGTTTCATAAAAAAACCGCCGTTAAGGCGATTTTTTTAACAACAAACAATTCATAATCTTACTGCAAATTTTAGGCGGCATTGAATTTTTCTTTTGTTTGTTTGCAACGTGGACAGCGCCAATCTATCGGCAAGTCCTCAAACGCTGTGCCGACCTTAATTCCGTGAGCCTCATCGCCGGTATCAATCACATAATTTTGCAAACCAGAACGATATTTAACTGACGGATCAAATTTTTCAGCACCTTCTTCTCCGCCAAAGGCGAATGATTGATTCATAAAACCGTCTTTTCTGAATTTTACAGCTTGTATTTTCATCGTTAAGTCCTTTCTTGAATCATTTTTTCATTACAGCCAAGCGTTTGCCGAGTTCATAGGCTTTCTGCATAGAAATCGGAAATTGCTCATCGCGCACTTTGGCTTTATGATCGGCGTCAAAGTAATCACAGTCATATTTTGCATAGTCCGTGTATTGAAAAGTATCAAAAGCATATAAGGCTTCCGAATAGCCGAAAACATGCCGCAAGCTATCAACATTTTCATCTAAAATCGTATGATAGTTACTGTTGTTAAACCAACTTTCCGTTGCATTCATTGTCATAATCATCGCTGTCGGCAGAGTATGATCCAAAACACGTTTCATCCCACCGGTTGTTTCATCTTTCATGTACGTGTGCGCCGGAAACATAAACCGCTCCATAAACGCACGGCACATCCCGCTCGGATAAGAGTGATACACCGGCGAACCGATAATCACAGCATCCGCATGCAAACATTTTTCCAAAACAGGACGCAAGTCATCTTTGTAAAAACATAATCCGTTGGTATCATTGCCTTTGCGCTTACAAATCAAACAGCTGATACATCCTTTGTAACTTAAATCATACAAATTAACCGTTTCAACTTCCGCACCGACGGATTCGGCACCTTTTGCCGCCTCTTTCAGTAATTTTGCCGTATTAAAATTTTTACGCGGACTGCCGTTAATAATCATAAGCTTGCTCATCCATTTCCCCTTTTGTTTTTTGTTGATCCCAATGCCTTATACAGAATGCCGTTCACATCTTGCAACGATCGTTAACGTAGCATAAAAACATTTCACTCCCCTCTCAAAAAGAGAGATTATATAATCAAATATCACACCATATTTTTTTCATCAAGATGTTAATATAAGGAAAGATAAAAACAAAAAAGTATTTGACACTATTATTATGGATTTTCTACCTATTTTATAAGATATTAAACCGCATTGCTTGTAAATAAAAAAAACCGCCATTTGTGACGACTTGTTAAGTTTGGTCGGGCACACCACCGCTAAATCAGGAAAAAGATACCTTTTTTGATGGTGTCACAAAGATTGTATTTTAAGGTGTTTTACCACGTGGACACGTTTTTACTACCATTCCGGACACCCACTCTTTTGTCGCGAACCTCGAAAGTAATATATTTATTTTTAATAAAAGATACTTGTAGATTGCTTTTTGAGTTGATTTTTGCAATTTATATTTTATCCTTATCCTATATGTATGCATTGGTAAGCATGCTAGGACACCAAAAACCATTTTATTGAAAATATATTTTAGATAGATAGTTTATACTAACATCGTTAAATTAGATGTCTAGCATATTTGAATTACTTCTATATTGATTGTATAACAGTCCGTTATTTTGCTGTTTCAATTGCGGTATCGTTTCCGTTACAGCGACTAATTCATTAAAAGCGGCCAATATAGATGGTTTATTATTGCCGATACTTTTACGATTAAGGGCTGTTGTTTCATCAACTTTAGATTCTCGTTTGGCTAATGTCTCAACCTTTTTTTCAGATGGTAAATGTTGTAAAATATCTTGTTTTATGCCAGTCAGATTTTCTAATCCCGCAATTAAGGCATCTTTTCCTCTTTCTACCGGATAATCCGGCTGATAGCCAATTCCTTCCAATCGTTCGCCGTTCGGACCTGTAAATCCTTCCGGAGGTACGGCGATTTTCAAGCCATAAGGCAGAGGAATAGAGGCTTTTGGTGTTGCTGCCGGATGATATTGCACTACACCACAGCTATGGTCACCGATTGTGCGAACATACGGATGTTCTCGCAAACGTCCGATTGTTACCTCTGCGTTTGAACCAGTATTTTGGTCAGTTAAAAGTAAAATTGGCTTTTTATACCCCAGTTCAGGATTAAATGGATATTCTTCAGACCACGGTTTATTAAGCTCACTATATTGAGTGTTTTGTTTGTCGTGAGTTAATCCTAATCTTTCTATTTTATTTTCATATTTTTTATAGTCATCTTGCGCCATATAAGCATAGCTTAATTTCGCCGCCAAAGTATCCATCTTAATATGTCCTTGGGGTTCGGTGGAAACTGTGTTGCCATATAATGTTCTGGCCATATAATCTCCAATATATGGCCAACCACCACCATTGCCACGTAAATCCAAAACAAGATTATCGCAATCTTTATATTCTTGTTTTGAAAATTCTTTAGCCAACGCTGTAAAATCTTTAATCAAATCTTCATTCAAGTTGCCATCATTATCCATAGCGGCAAAGCGAGACATTCCAATTATCATAATATTTTCCCCTTGGCGATTAATTTTCGTCATTCGCCAAGTTTGCCCTTTTTTATCAGCTAAAATTTCAGCACCATTTTGCTTTAAAATCTCTATTTCATCATCATTAAATATATTTTTTCCAACTTGATTGCGCTCGGCATACAAATGTTCAATTATACCACGCTGTGATGTATCAATATCCGGATTTTGTAAATAAGTATCAAGCTCCTTTTTGAATGCCGTATGTTCTTCTTTACTTAAAGTCATACCGATTGGTACACCACTTGTGCTGTATACATTAAAATGATTATCAGGCAGATATTTTTTTGCAAACTTGAACAGTTCTTTTCCCATTTCTGAAACAGTGCGTTCATCTTTTGAAGTTAAAAATAATTTAACGAATTCGGATTTGAATTTATTTTTTACTTCCTCCGGAAATGTAATATTTTGGGCATTAACAGAGGCAAATCCCGGATGTCCTTCACTGATGTAGCGTGCAAATACAGCCAACATTTTTCGCTGTTCTTCTATTGTTAATTTCTCATTATCGGCTTTAGGTGGCTTAGGCAACGCCATATCTATATCAGATGCCGACATAACAATCATCTGAAAAGCTGTATCTATGTCTTTTTGCGTTGCCATTTTGTTACCTTTATACAGGTTATCACATATATTATATAGATTACCACATATATAAAATTGAGTCAATACCGGCTATACGCTTGAAAAACGCAAAGACCGCCCATCATTTAAGCCGGAAGTCGTCAAGGTTTTAGAAAATTTTGCCGGTAGTTATCAAAACTAAATGGTATCTCATTGAAAAATATAATTAAATTATTCTGAATAAAAAAATAACATAGAAGGTATACACTTTCTATGTTATATAGTTGGTCAACGTTCCGGGATTACTCCGCTTCACACATACGTGTTCGCGTTTTCACTGCGCTCATCGGCAATGCCGACCGGCGTCCTTTAAGTCCGCCTTTCGCTTGTAGTCAAACCAGCTTCTCGCTGGTTCGCTTCCCCCCGCTTCGCGGTTAACATAAAAAAAACCGCCATAAAGGCGGCCTTTTTTATGTTGGTCGGAGTGACGGGATTCGAACCAGCGACTTCTACGTCCCGAACGTAGCGCTCTACCAGGCTGAGCTACACTCCGTTAACATCACCCTTTTAATACAAAAAAAAAATAATGCAACAAAAATTTTCATTTTTTAGCAAATATGTAAAATAAAAACAGAAGCCGAACAATTTAAGTGAAAGAAAAAAGTAGCATATAAAAAAAGAATCGTGTAGTCGGTAATTAAGAAAAAAGGACCAC
>JAFVEP010000069.1 GCA_017475935.1 Alphaproteobacteria bacterium | reverse complement strand
TGATCAAAGATGATTCAATTGATATTTACGACGTTTTCAAAAACAGAATACGTCCGTATTTCTTGCGTACATTTATGGGATTGGGTATTTATCTTGCCAACGATAATCCTCATGAACAATGCGTTAATCTCTATCAAATGATCCAACAGTACCATTCTTTCTTATGGCTGACTGAAGTACAAATAAATTCTTCTTCTTTATATGACAACCCCTATTACGGCGATAAGTATTGTGGCGGAAACTATAGATGCATACGCGAACTCACACCGGCTAGAATCTCCGAACTCTGCCGTGTCTGTGATAAGGCAAATACTTGCTCTCTCTTCATACTATGGCAATAACATTAACAATATAACCATTCTGATCGCGGGGCATAGTATGCAGACGAACTCAACCAAACATTAAAGTCTGAACAACTGTATGATATAAAATCCTAAGCACTCTATTTATCGGCGCAATGCAATATCCAAGACTTCAGAAGCCTTTGTTACCGGAATAATCGTCATTCCCTCTTTAACATTATCAGGTATTTCGGCTAAATCTTTGACATTCTCTTGTGGAATAATCACCGTTTTTATACCTCCGCGTAGCGCCGCCAAAAGTTTTTCCTTCAGCCCGCCGATCGGCAGAACACGTCCTTGCAGTGTAATTTCTCCGGTCATTGCCACATCATTACGCACCGGCGTTTTCGTAAACACCGAAACCAATGTGGTAAACATGGCAATACCGGCTGACGGGCCATCTTTCGGCGTTGCTCCTTCCGGCACATGAACATGAACATCCGTTTTTTCAAAAAGCTCCGGATCAATATTCAGCTCTTTGGAATGCGCACGAACAACAGAATAAGCTGTCTCAATGGATTCTTTCATCACATCGCCAAGCTTGCCGGTCTGTGTGACTTTCCCCTTCCCCGGCATATCCACGGCCTCAATAAAGAGAATATCTCCGCCGACTTCTGTCCAAGCCAGACCGGTTGTCACACCGATATGATCCTGTTTTTCCGCTTCACCATAACTGAATCTTTTGACACCCAGATATTTTTCCAAATTTTCCGGCGTAACTTCAATCGTAATACACTTATCCTTGTTAAGCAAAATTTCTTTCGTTGCTTTGCGCGCAATCGTTGCCAGCTCGCGTTCTAAATTTCTGACACCAGCTTCGCGCGTATAGTAGCGAATAATATCACGAATAGCCTCGTCGGTAACAATCAATTCCGAACAGGCGACGGCGTTTTCATCAAAGACCTTGCCCAGTAAATGACGTTTAGCAATTTCAATTTTTTCATCTTCCGTATATCCGGAAAGCTGAATAATTTCCATACGATCCAAAAGCGGACGCGGCATATTGAGTGAATTAGCCGTTGTGACAAACATAACATCGGACAGATCATAATCTACATCCAGATAATGATCTTCGAATCCGTTGTTTTGCTCCGGATCCAAAACTTCCAGCAATGCCGAACTCGGATCGCCGCGCCAGTCATTGCCGAGTTTATCAATTTCATCAAGCAAAAACAGCGGATTAGACGTTCCGGCTTTTTTCATCGACTGCAAAATTTTACCCGGCATAGCGCCAATGTATGTACGGCGATGGCCGCGAATTTCAGCTTCATCACGCATACCGCCGAGCGAAGCCCTGACAAAATTGCGATTCGTTGCCCGCGCAATAGATTTACCTAAAGAGGTTTTACCAACACCCGGAGGTCCGACCAAGCATAAAATCGGAGCTTTCAGATGTTTGGATCGTGACTGAACGGCTAAATATTCAACAATACGTTCTTTCACTTTTTCCAAGCCGTAATGATCTTCTTCCAGAATATCAATCGCCTTTTGCAGATCTTTATTCAGATTTGTCTTCTTGTTCCAAGGTAAATCCAACATCCAATCCAGATAGTTGCGAATAATTGAACTCTCCGGCGTGCTATTACCCATGTTGCGTAATTTTTTGAGTTCCGAAAGTGATTTTTCACGAGCTTCTTTAGAGAGTTTTGTGGCATTAATTCTTTTCAAATAATCACCGTATTCATCATCTTCATCGCCGTTATTCAGCTCTTTTTGAATCGCTTTCATCTGCTCATTCAGATAATATTCTTTCTGGCTTTTTTCCATTTGTTTTTTAACGCGGTTTTTGATTTTTCCTTCTACTTCAAAAACCATCATTTCTTTATCAATCAGTTGCAACAGTTTATTGAGACGATCTTTTAAATTATCCACTTCAAGCAAATACTGTTTATCTTCGGATTTTAAGGTCAGATGCGAGGCAATCGTATCTACCAATTTGTTATAATCCGTAATCTGCTGCACGGTTTGTAATATTTCCATCGGAATTTTTTTATTTGCCCGCACCAACTCTTCAAACTGTCCGGTCAATGCTCTGGCCCATGCCTCCAATTCTATCTGATTAGATTCTTTAATCGGATAATCAACAACATCTGCTGCAAAAAATTGCCCGTTATCTTGAATTTTTTTGGTTTTAATACGCCGCAGTCCTTCGACTAAAATTTTTAACGATCCGTCCGGCAAACGCAACATTTGCATGATATGTCCGAGCGTGCCGACGTGGAACATATCCTCAACAGAGGGATTTTCCTGATCGGCATTTTTTTGCATAATCAAAATAATCTCCGCATCTTTTTCATATGCGGTTTGAACAGCATTGATCGATTTTTCACGCCCGATGAAAATAGGCATAATCATCTGCGGAAAAACGACTAAATCACGCAAGGCCAACACCGGAATCATTTCTGTTTTCTTCTTTTTACTGTCAGGCATATTTTCAATCTCCTTTTGCTTCATACATATATAGGTTATGTTTTACCGTTCTACAATAGGCGGACATCTTTTTTCCCAAAATTTCTTTTATTTGATGGCTATCGTTTTAATATTGTCACACAAATATTTTTCAACGCCATCGTGAATAAAACGATGAAAATCAGATAAATCTGTTTCTTTAAACAAAGGATCATAGGGCTGAATATCTTGAACATTTAAAGTTCCGACATATTCTTCGAAATCAAGAAGTTCATTTGTTTGACGCGATAAATAAAAAGACGCATTTTTCCAATTTTGCCGCCTGTCAAAATCTGCAAACATTTTATCAGCTAATTCATCAAATCTTTTATTCATTATACATTCCTTATATGATAAATATATATTTCTTATCACATAAGTGTCAATAATATTTTTAACATTTGTTTATAAGTGTCTTATTTTTTCTGGGAAAGAATATTCTGTATGTTTTTTTCGAGCTGGTTATTCACATTAGTCACGGCACGATTTAGCAACTTGACAATAAGTTTATCAGCAACTTTTTGCTCATCCTCATCGGCCTTGAATAAAATAAAATGATTTTGCTTATCATTAATTTCATCTGCATTTTGTGCGCCGTTATTGGTCACATTCAACTTAACGATCATATGCATTTTATGATTTTGCGCATCCAATTCATCAACATCAGCTTTTTCTAATTCCGGTTTGATCGTAAAATCAGCCAGCGATTCGTCCGGTGTAATGTAGTAGTATTCACTGTGTGAAAGCAGTTCGCTTAAATAAGCCGTATAATGGTTTGTTTGATCACCGTTCCATAATTGCATTTGTGCAATATAAACAAGCTTACGATCCTGTTCGCTGTGCGGTCTGACCTTCATTTGATTCTGTATCCTTTCGGCAATAGCGACAACTTCCGCACTTTCAACAGCTTCATTACGCTTATATTCATGAATAAGCTCTTCTAACTCGCTTTCGGCAATAGTCAAATCAGCCTGCACACGAACACATATTCTGTTTTCGTCATCAAAGGTCACATTGTGAGTTATATTACTAAGATACTCATCGACGATTCGATAAGTTACCAAATCAAGCGAATGCACATTAATATCCGGTGCATATTTTTGAATAACACCGGAAAGTTTAACAGCGGCCAGACTGGCTTTATCCGTGGCACGATTTTCTGCTGTTTTTAAGTCATCTCCGGACAATCTGTCGTCACATGAATCGGCCTCTATTTTTTCTTGAATAGCCCCCGATCGGTTTTCAGACACAGCCCAACTATTTTGAAAGCTTACCGCTGAAAAAAGAGCGCCGAACAACAGAGGATATGCGGCTTTTACCACCAACTTCTGTCCCCTTCCGCCTGATGTATGATTTCACTCCATTCACCGATGACTTTGCCGTTTTTATCTTTTAAGAACAAATCGTATTTAATCGCCGGAACAACCTTGGTTGCCGTATCATACCAGTCCACACGGCTATCTACAACATAATCGGCTTTGGCGCGGTCTTCCATGACCAACACATTGCTGATATTGGAAAAACGTTTCTTCAATGTTTGTGTTCCTTGTTCAACACCGCCCGGCAAATCCGCAGATTTCATCAAGGCCTTGTCAACATAAACCTTCATCGTACCGATCTGTTCATAAAACGCCGCCGCTTCTTTCAGCATTGAATTAACGGTTCTATTGGCAGATATAACATAAATTTCCGGCGCATCCGGAACGTATGTCATTTGCGTATTGCCGGCATCATTTACATCGCCGTCGCAGCAGCGTCTTTTTTTGGTCTGTCCCACCGTTTCCGTAACCCGCGGTTTTAACACCATAGGTTCAGGCTTACGAATACACGGCGTATTCGGCATACACGAATAAGAACAAGGTATAGCCACAGGCGTTTCCACAGGTTGCACAGCACTAATCACCGGCTCAACCTGCTGCGCATGATTTTGCTGACATTTGTTGCAACATCCGGCCAGCGCAATCACTGCGCCAAAAGCTCCAATAACACCGATCTTATTCATTTTAAGCTCCTTACAGATATTCCTTTGTTATTTTTTTACACACATTAAATTAAAAATGGATTAATTTTTATAAAGAACTCTTGAATTATTGCATAAATAGGATAAAATCGGCACATACATCGGAGAAAAATTGTCATGCTTATCACATTTTTAATTATACTGACACCCCTGCTCGCGCTTATTCCGCCTTTGCAAAAAAATCGTTTTTTTATCCTGTATTTTGTGTTGATGATTTTTTCGGCATATATCACGGAAAATCATTATTTCAGGACACTGATCCTCTCTCCTAAAGCTTTTTTAGTATTTGTTGTCTATCACCTTGTTTGTATTAATTTAATCACTTTTATCGCTTACGCAGTCGATAAGCGGGCGGCCAAAAGAGGACAATGGCGTATTCCGGAAGCACAATTACATACTCTCGAATTTTTAGGCGGTTGGATCGGCGGTTTCATAGCACAAAAGATTTTTCACCATAAGAACAGAAAAAAAAGTTATCAGATAATGTTTTGGCTGATGCTTGTTTTGCAGACATGTGCGATATATTTTATTCTTTCTTATCTTCACTTAATTTAAGGAGTAAACCATGAAAAGAAAATTATGTTATCTTTGCTGCGGATTGATTTATGCCACTTCGGTGCAAGCCGAACCGATCCTCTTGAAAAATAATACAGGCAACCTCTCATTAAGTATTTACAACCAGAATCTTGCTCTGGTCAAAGATACACGCTCGGCCGAGTTAAAAAACGGTGCAAATGAAATCATTTTTGACGGTGTCGCCCAACAAATACAACCGGAAACCGCACTAATCTACGGCAATGATATTGTGGTCGATGAACAAAATTATAACTATAATCTCATCTCTTACGACAATATGATTAAACAAAACATCGGTCGAGAAGTCACCACCGTCAGAGAAAATCCGACAACCGGAGAAAACATCTACGAACGTGCCGTCATCAACGGATATGCCAACGGTCAGCTCATTTTAAGATTTCCATATGGTATAGATACCCAATTTCCGGGGCGCATCGTCTTTAACGAAATTCCTGCCGATTTGAGCAATAAACCGACATTAGCAGCTAAAATCAATGCCGGCAAAGGCGGATTTCAAAACCTTAATTTGGCTTATCTGACCGATGGTGTGAGCTGGAAAACAGACTATGTCGCTAATGTTATGGCGCCGGATCGTCTGGACTTAACCGGCTGGGTGACCATCACCAACGAATCCGGAATTGATTACGAAAAAGCTAAAATACAATTAATTGCCGGTGATGTGAATATTGTTCGGCAAAACATCAGGCCGCAAATGGCAACCATGAAATTGATGGCCTTTTCAGCAGATATGGCCGAAAGAAATGCGGCCGGCATCGCAGCGCCTCAATCACTCAACAGTTATGAACTCTATACGTTGCCGAAAATTACATCCATCAAAGATAAGCAAACGAAACAAATTGCCTTATTGGAAAGGAAAAACGTTCTCTATAAAAAAGAATATGAAGCCACCTCGCCGTTTCACTTTTATAATGAAATGGAAAAAGATGAGTTTGAAAAAATTCACCCGCAAATCACTTATGTGATGAACAATACGGCCAAAAGTAATTTGGGCATTTCGTTACCAAGCGGAACGGTCAGATTTTACCAGAATGATAAAACCGGCAATCTGCAATTTATCGGTGCCGCAAATATTGATCACACAGCCAAAGAAGACACATTGCGCCTTGCGTTGGGCGATGCCTTTAATATCTCCCTCAGCGGCAAAATCCTGCATATCAAAACGGAAGAGTTGAGTAAAAATCCTCTGCCGAACAACTGTCAAAATGTTAAAGTTAAAAAAACATTTGATGTTGAAATGACTGTGAATAATGCGGAACCAAATGACAATGTGGTTGCTTTGACACAGTATCTGCCGAAAGACTTTACTTTGGTCAAAGAAAATATGAGCGGAGAAATGAAAAATGCCACCACGCGGGTTTGGAATATTAAAGCGCCAAAAAGCAGTAAAGCCACGCTCACTTATACGATCAGCACGACATATAAACAAAACAAATGTGATTAATCAGGCTCATCTCCAGATGGCCACACCGGCCTAAAACCGAACATTTTCCGGTAAACGACTCTGCAGGTGGAAGTTTTTCCGACTTTTTCCTGCCAATAAGCCGATAAATGAACATACCCTATAATTTATAAAAAAAGACTTGATTTTTTGATACGGGGGGGTAATGTGAAAAAAAATATTTTTAAATAGATAAAGTCACCCCTATTTTTCGCTTGCAAAGCGAAAAATTCAAGGAGGCTCCCAAAATCTTAAACCAAAAGGAGAAGTAAAATGAATACAAAAACAACCCAAAATGGTCGCAGTATGATCGAAATGTTAGGCGTGCTCGCCATCATCGGTGTTTTGAGCGTCGGCGGCATCGCCGGCTATTCCAAAGCTATGCAAAAATACCGCATTAATAAAACGGCGGATCAAGTTGCCCAAATAATCAACGGTGTCCGTACGCTCTACAGTGGGCAAAAAAACTATACTGGTATTAACGGAACTGTTCTGCGCAAGGCCAAAATCTTACCGGAATCAGCTTTTGAAAGCTCCTCATCTAATAACGTCACCAACCCATTCGGCGGTGTATTAGAAATTTATGCGACAGGTAGAAAACTCCACGACGACAACAAGGCTGTTGCGCTGAGCTTGCGTGGAATACCTGAAGATGCATGTATTGAACTCGTCACTCAAGATTGGGGCGCCGGCGAAGGCTTGTATGCCATAAATGTCGACTCCCCAATCGGCTTTCTGGAGGGTTGTGCCGGTGAGGTTCGCCCTACTATCTTAACAGGATGTGTCGGCGGATCAACCGTTGCTCTCCCGATTCCGGTTGATAAGGCTATAATTACTTGTAGCACAGGTGGGGAAAATGGTGAGTATAACAATATCACCTTCTACTTTTACTGATTTTATCGTCAGAAAAGAGGTATCTACTAACCTAACCACTTTTATATGACACAAAAAAGCCTTCTCTGTATAAGTAAAGAAGGCTTTTTCTGATTTTTAAACTCCTTTATAAAAAAGACTTGACTTTTGCTGCGGGGGGTAAT
>JAFVEP010000002.1 GCA_017475935.1 Alphaproteobacteria bacterium | reverse complement strand
TTTGGTGCAAGGGTTATTATGTAGATACAGTAGGAAAGAATTCCGAAAAAATCACAGCATATATCAGAAATCAGCTAAAAGTAGACCAAGAGGCCGAACAACTGACGATGGACTTAAACGACCCGTTTACGGGTAAGTAGTAACAAACTTGCGTCTGGCAGATTTTTGAGTGCCCCGTTCAGGGGATGCCAGTGGTAAAGGCTTATAGCCGCATATGAAGAACCACGCGTTTTCACGCGTGGGTCCCTTTTTACAACCAAAAGAGTTCTACTATACTTTTTCGACCTGAGAAAACTCAAGTTCGACCGGCGTATAGCGGCCGAAAATCGATACGGATACTTTCAAGCGATTCTTTTCATTGTCGACATCTTCAACAACACCGATAAATGAAGCAAACGGACCGTCATTGACGCGAACCTGCTCGCCGGTTTCAAAACTGACATTTGTTTCAGGACGTGTAATGCCGTTTTGAATCTGATCCATAATCTTTTGAACTTCGGCATCGCTAATCGGTTGCGGCTTGTTACGGCTACCGAGAAAACCGCTTACCCGCGGTGTGTTCTTCACAACCAACCATGTTTCATCCGAAAGTTCCATCCGAACTAAAACATATCCCGGAAAAAATTTGTGTTCGGCATTGACGCGAGCTCCTTTACGGATTTCAACCACGTTTTCTGTCGGAACCAAAACCTCAAGGATGCGATCTTCCATCTTTTTCAGAACAGCCTGTTCTCTGAGCGATTCGGCAACCTTTTTTTCTGATCCGGAATAAACATTTACTATATACCAACGCGCTGTCATCTAAAAACTCCTAACCTAAATGCAAAATCTTGTCAACACCCCAACCGAGAATCATGTCGACCACAAAAAAGAAAACGGCCGCAATAACAACCAAGACAATAACCATCTGACAAGAAGGAATGACTTCTTTCTTTGTCGGCCATGTAACCTTTTTTGCTTCCTGTTTGACTTGGCGCAAAAATTGTAACGGACTAATACTCATTTAAAATCCTTGTTCTAAAATTTAAAACATCGACACGAAATGATATTTTTTGTGCAACACAAAATAACGCCCATTTCAGCGCCGGAATTATTTATGCGCATCATAATGGCAATTAAGCTAAAATGTCAAGAAATTATTTGCAATATACATGTTTTTTTTCGCGAATTTATAATTCACAGCTTTGACAGCAGTTTTCGTCTTCTATCTGAATGTTGCAGTGATGAATATCAAAACGGTGCTGTAAAACTTCCGCCACTTTATGCGCCATGGTGACATCCGAAGCTTGAATGTGACAATCAAGCGCAACGTCATTTTCATTAATGCACCATAAATGTATGTGATGAACATTTCGAACGCCCTCAATGTCTTCAATTGCCCGCGAAATGTCATGCACATTGAGGTGATCGGGAGCGGCGTTCATGAGAATGTTAACCGTCTTCGGAAAAGTCAGTACAGATTGGTAAATCATATACGCGGCAATGCATAAAGCGATCAGTCCGTCCATCCAAAAAATATCGAAATACATAACGAAAATGCCGGAAATAATAACACCGACAGAACCGAAAGCATCTGCCAGATTGTGGATAAATACCATTTTCATATTGGTATTATGCGCCGCGCCGTGGTGCGAAATTTTGGCGGTGACGGCATCAATAATAAGAGCCAACACGGAGATGATGATAATGAGTTTGCCCTCAATCGGCTGAGGATCTATCAGGCGGAAAATACCTTCGATAAAAAGATAGCATCCGGAAATAAAGAGCAAGATCAAATTCACAAAACCGCCGATGACTTCCGCACGCTTAAAACCATAGGTGTATTTTTCTGAAGCCTTGCGGCGCCCGATTTTAAACGCAATGACGGCAATTAAAATAGAAAATGCGTCGGAAGTGTTATGCAGCGCATCGCCGATCAGCGAAATACTGCCGGCAATTATGCCGCCGATGATTTCAGCCGCCGAGAGCAAAATATTAATGGCAAACGATACAATGAGTAAGCGAATTGATTTTTCGCTGACTTCATGATGATGGTGATGATGCAGATGGTGTTCGGTCATTTTTTCTCCGCATCAGAGTTTGGTGAGCAAATCAGCAACTTCGGCAGCGGCATTCAGGCTTTTTTCGGGATGAAATGAAGCGGCATTTTTGTCTTCAATCCGGATGGCGCATTTGGCCTTGCATATTGAATCAACAAAACGCAGATGCTTCGGCGTCAGCCAATTTTGGCCGCAGAAAACATAAATCGGTTTTCCGGTACCGGTTGCTTCACAGCACATGGAAACCGAATCGCCGGTGATAACAATGTTATCTGCACAGGCTAAAAATCCGTTGTACGGATTCTCTTTCATATCGCCCCATAAATAAGTGTATTGCGGAATATCTTTGACGGCAGATAAAATGATCTTTTCCGCTGTTATGCCTGTTCGTCTGGAAGTGGTGAGCAAAAGCGATCCGCCGATTGCTTCTTTCAGCCGGCGGACGGCTTGGCCGAGAGCGGCCGCATTGTCATCGGAAAACGGTTTGCCTTTGATTGATCCGCCGATAATAACCGCCGTCAATGGTTTCGGTAAATGCGCAAATTCTTCCTGCCAACGCAAACGGCCGGCGGTTAAATACTTTTCCGTCACACGATGCGGACAACCGAGAATATAGTGAATGTTCGGTGATTTTAGTTTGTTGCGGTCATGTTCGGGAACAACAATCAAATCAAAATCTTTGAGGCCTGTTCTTCCGGGGTGCATCAACTGGACAAGTTTGACCTGAGGGTATCTGGTTTTAATGAAACGTGCCACCGGAACCGTGCGCCGGCTGACTGAGATCACAATATCCGGATAAGGCGCGCAAATTTGCTTGCGGGTGGCCTCGGTTGTTCCCAGCAGACTTTTACCGCGAATCCAGTTCGGCAATCCGCTCCATCGGTTATATTCGATATTTTTTTCAATAATCGAAAATTGCTCGTGATCCAGCGCATCAGCCACACCTTTGGCCTGATTTACACTGCCGCGACGATTGTCTGTCAGTATCCATACTGTTTTTGGCATGATTTTCCCCATTCCTCCGTTCTCGCTCAATATAAAATGTCTCACCGGCAGACGCAAGGATTTTTCGTAAGATAAGCAACGAAAATATCCGCATTAAGAATTGTTTAAGAAGTTTTGCTTATAGTTAACGTATGTTTTAGTGTCCGAAAGGAATTGGTGAGCAAAATGAAAAAAATATGGTTAATGGGGTTGGTGTTGATCGGGTGTGCTTCATGCCGGTCTGACTACGGAACTTTAAGCGAAATATGGAAAAGCGGCGCATCGGCTAACGAACAGGCTGTCTATCAAGAGACAGCCGTTGAACCCGCTTCGCAAACAGGGACGGTGAGTATTCCGCGAACGGCTCAGCCGCGATATATGAATGACGCGGATCGCTTCCGCCAAAATATTGT
The DNA here is from genome assembly GCA_017475935.1 of Alphaproteobacteria bacterium. Lineage (GTDB taxonomy): Bacteria > Pseudomonadota > Alphaproteobacteria > RF32 > CAG-239 > RUG410. Next base: position 2,301 of record JAFVEP010000002.1, on the reverse strand, counting down.
CATGAAAGTAAGCGGCGAAGATTATGTCGTTTATGAATATGCAGATGTAAGGATTGATGATGTGGCCACACTTGCTTCGCGGTACTGCTTTGAAACAACGCAAGGAAAAAAAGCGTATCTGCGTGATATATACATGACGAAAAATCACAAAAGACGGGCAACTTTTGACTGCGTTCATCTTGCATCACAATAACTTTGTCCCTATATATTCTGTTAAGGAGTATATGTGATGGCGAAAGATTTATACCAGATTTTAGGGGTGAACAAAAATGCTTCGGAGGCGGAAATTAAGTCGGCCTACCGCAAGTTGGCGCGTAAATATCATCCGGATTTGAATAAAGACGATAAAAGTGCGGCGGAAAAATTTAAAGAAATTTCTAATGCATATGATATTATCGGTAATGCCGAAAAACGCAAGAAATATGATAATAACGAACTAGACGCCGAGGGCAAACCGACGGGGTTCGGAGCCGGATTTGGCAGCGGAAATTATGATTTCGGGCACAATCCGTTCGGCGGCGGCTTTCGACAAGGCGGTTTCGGCGGTGCGCAAGGATTTGATTTTTCTTCCATTTTCGGCGAAGACATTTTTTCGCAGTTCGGACAGGGTTCCGGCGGCGGATTTAATCGCCGGACAGCGGCGCGCAAAGGACAGGATGCTGCCTATAATATGCATGTGGATTTTTTGGATGCGGCGCGCGGTGTTGAAAAACAGGTGAATTTAGGCGGTAAAAATGTGAATGTTAAAATTCCGGCCGGTATGCAAAGCGGCCAAACGTTGCGTCTGAAAGGTATGGGAGCAGCGGGGCTGAACGGCGGTGAAAACGGCGATGTTTTGATTACCGTTCAGGTTGATGAACATCCGTATTTCAAGAGCGATCAGCTCAATATTTTGCTGGATTTGCCGATTTCGGTGAAAGAAGCCGTGCAAGGAGCTAAAATTACCGTTCCGACAATTAAGGGAAAAGTGGCAGTTACGGTTCCGCCGTTTTCATCCAGCGGCGAAAAATTACGCTTAAAAGGTCAGGGAATTAAAACAAAAACAGCTGTCGGTGATGAAATTATTAATTTGCAAATTGTCATGCCGAAAACAAAAACCGATGAACTGAAAACGGCAATGGATAAAGTTGAGAACTATGCGGTAAGGAGCTTTTAATGCGTTTGGAAACACTCAAACAGTTTGATTGGCTTAATGAACCTCAAAGAGTGCGCTTTGATGAAGACGGCATGTATGTGACAGCCAAATACAGAACAGACTTTTGGAGCTGTTCACGTTATAACTTTCAAAAAGATGACGGACATTTCTTTTTCTGCTATGTTCTCGGCGATTTCTGCTGCGATTTGAATTGGGAATTTGACACGCCGAAACAGTTTGACCAATGCGGAATTATGCTGCGTACGGATCAGTATAACTGGTTCAAGGCCTCAATTATGTATGATGATGAAACCAGTCCGATGTTGGCGACGAGCTTAACCAATGAGGGCTTTTCGGACTTGGCAACTTTGCCTTTGCCGCGGGGAACGAAACGTGTGTGGTATCGCTTGAAACGCCGCAAAGGGTGCTATATTGTCAGCTATTCGTTGGATGGTGAAGAATATATGCAGTTGCGTAAATTTTATCTGATCCATGATGCCGATGATATCAAAGTCGGCGCTTATATCTGTTCGCCGCAGCGAGACGATTTTGAAGCGGTTTTGCGCGGAATAGATATGAGTTGATCATTTTCTTTTTGATTTGTTTCTGCTACCTCTCATTAAGGTAGTTTTTTTATTTGACAAACAAAACGAAATTTTATACGATCACCTTGCGCAAGATGATAACTTGCGTGAGGCTTCAAAACCCTCTTACGGTTATCTTGTTTTTGCAAGATGTAAAATTATTTCCTGCTGTAGCAGGAAGGCAGTGAATAAGTTGCTTTTTTGTAAAGCAACAAATAAGCTGCACTATTCCGTAAATAGGTTTTGACTTCCTGCTACCTCTCATCAAGGTAGTTTTTTTATTGGAAAGGAATCAAAATGCAAGACTGTTATTTGCCTGACGGCACGGTTCGTATCAGAGAAGAAATCGTTAATTATCGCTATGTTCGGTGGCAGATTTATGAAATCAGTCACGCCCTTGATTGTATGAATGAAGAGGAAATGCGCAAAGTTATGAAATATATTATGCGCATGACCAACAATCGCTTCACTTTTGATGTGCGCACCAAAAAACAGCGCGAGCGAGACGGGCGGAAATTTTTCAAAAAGATAGCCGCTGAGAGAAAAGCCCTTGAATAGCGGCGGATTGTTGGGTCCGTCGGT